>JACMKY010000551.1 GCA_014379925.1 Cytophagales bacterium
AGGGTTGCAGGTTACCGGGCTGCCTTCGCAGCGCTACTTCGTAGGGTTGCAGGTTACAGGTTAGTGGGGTTGATTGACAACCTTACTTAGGGTTGTTTAAAGCAAGAACATTTTTTCGAAGTGTTTGTAGCTCTCTAAATTAGCTCTCTACCGGTTCGTGTACACCAATTCTTACATTCCTAGTAGCGAGGGAATCAACCGCGGCAACTTGGCGTTCCGCTCCCTCGGTACGGTATTGAAAGTCAGCCGCTTGTTATATTCATTGCGTAAGTTCTAATTCCGTTAACCCATAACCTGCAACCCTCCCAACCTGCAACTTGTAACCAACCCTTCTAATCCTCTGCCCGGGCCAGGTCGCGGATCTGCACCAGCGTAACGTTGTTGCGGGTGCGCTTGAGGATGGTGAATTCGTAGTCCTCCAGCACCACTTTTTCGCTGGCGTCGGGAATGCGACCCAGGTGAAACGAGAGCATACCCGAGAGGGTGTCGTAATCCGTGCTTTCCGTGAGGGGGTGGGGCAGGTGTTCGTTGAGGTCGGCGATGGGCGCGGAAGCCAGCACGCGGAACTGGTCGTCGCCGACCTTCTCCACGATCGGCGTTTCGTTGTCGTATTCATCCTGGATTTCCCCCACCAGTTCTTCCACGATGTCCTCCATCGTGATGATGCCTTCCGTACCGCCGTACTCGTCGACCACCACCGCCATGTAGGTGCGGTCGCGCTGGAACTGCCGGAGCAGGCGGGTGATGCGCTGATTCTGGGGCACGAAGTGAACCGGCCGCAGAATGCTCCGAACGTCGATGTCTTCCTTGCGACCCATGCGGGTGAAGAGGTCCTTGACGTGCAGGATGCCGATAATGTTGTCCATGGAGGTCTCGTACACCGGAACCCGGGAGAATCCTTCTTCCACCACGCGCGCAATGATCTGATCGCTGGGCAGGGAGGCGCTCACGGCGACGATGCGGGTGCGCGGTACCATGACCTGCCGGGCCGTTCGGTCCGTGAAGTCGAAGGCGTTTTTGATGATGTCGAAGTTGGCGTCCTCAATCGCGCCGCTTTCCTTGCCCTGTTCCACGATGTAACGGATTTCCTCCGGGCTGTGCACTTCCTCCCCCTGGTTGGGCGTGATGCCGATCAGGCGCAGCACCCCGTTGGAGAGACTGTTCAATATCCAGATGAACGGCCGGAAGATGAGGTAGAAAACGTGCAACGGGTACGTAATGGCCAGCGTGGTTCTTTCGGGTTGCTGGATGGCGTACGACTTGGGAGCCTGTTCACCGAAAACGATGTGCAGGATGGTGATCAGGACCAGGGCACCGGTGGTGGCGATGACGTGGGCGAACTTGGTATCGATGTTCAGGTTGAAATAGTCGAACGCGTTCAGGATGATGGCGGCCATTGTTTCCTCCCCGTAATAACCCAGCAACAAGCTGGCCACGGTAATACCCAGTTGGGAGGCGGACAAGTACGCGTCGAGCTTGGCGAGAATGCCTTTGGCGGTTTGGGCAGCCTGGCTGCCCGACTTGATCATAATCTCAATCTGGGAAAGGCGGACTTTCACGAGGGCAAATTCGGCGGCCACGAAAAAACCGTTCAGGAGAACCAGAAAGAGCGTAATGAAGATTTTCAGGATCATGCCAAGGAGAGAGGATGCTCCGTAAACGTACAAAGATTGGCGGATGTTCGGTCAGACTAGGCGCAAAAAACACCCCGCTCGCCCATTCGGCGGGCGCGGGAAGTTCGTTCGCCTTGTCTATCTTTGCAATTTACGCTGAGCGGCGCTCCGCCTGACCCCTGGTTGAAACCAGGCCCGCTTGTATTCGCCATGACGCACCGGATTCTCCTCTATTACTGCTACACCCCCCTGGCCGACCCGGCGCAATTCCGGGAGGAACACCACCTGTTTTGCCTCGCGCATCGCCTGCGCGGCCGCATCATCGTGGCGGCCGAAGGGCTGAACGGCACGGTGTCGGGCCTGGCCGCCGACTGTGAGCGCTACGTGGCCCACCTGAAAGCCGACCCGCGCTTTGCCGCCATTGATTTCAAGGTGGAGGAACACGACGGGCACGCCTTCCGGAAACTGCACGTGCGCGTGAAGCCCGAAATCGTCCACGCCGACCTGCCCCACCTCGATCCCAACCGGCGGACCGGCGTCTACCTCGCCCCGGCGGAATTCAAGCGGGTAAAGAACGGGGAGGACGTAATCATTCTCGACGTGCGTTCGACGTACGAACACCGGCTGGGCCGCTTCAAAAATGCCGTCACGCTCGACATGGAGCACTTCCGCGAGTTTCCCGAGAAAGTAAGGGAACTGGAACCGTTCAGGGATAAAAAAATCATTACTTACTGCACGGGCGGCATCAAGTGCGAAAAGGCGAGCGCCTACCTGCTCGAGCAGGGTTTCGAAAACGTGTACCAGCTGCACGGGGGCATCATCAAGTACGGGCTGACCGAAGGCGGTGAGGACTTTGAGGGCCAGTGCTACGTGTTCGACGACCGGCTGGCCGTGCCGGTGAACCGCGTGAATCCCACGGTGGTTTCGCGCTGCCACGCGTGCGACACGGCCAGCGACCGGATGATCAACTGCGCCAATCCCCACTGCAACGCGCACCTGCCCCTCTGCGAAAACTGCGGTTGGGAACTGGAAGGCGCCTGTTCGCCCCCGTGCCAGTCCGATCCCGACAAGCGCCCCTACGACGGTACGGGCCACTACGCCAGGGACTCCAACGGCTACAACCCCTACCTGAACGCCCAGCGGAAAGGGTGATCGTCATTCGTTGGTGATAGGTAGCGGATGAATGGGTATCAAGCGGAAGCATCCGTATCCGGTCGGCCATTTATCCCCACGCGCCGGTGCCAACCACTCCGCCCGGCGTTTCGGATAGTTCCTGGGAATTACCCCGAACCCCAGACTACCGCGTCCACGGTGCCGCAAGGATGGCTTCTCCCGTTTTCATTAAAAATCCAAAAATGGACAAAGGCACTTTTGAACAGCACCTAACGGAAGCAACGCAAGCAACTTTGAATTATACGAAAGAACTTTGTTGGAACAGCTTGCCCGACGAGGTTAACTACCTTGTCCAACCCAATCAGCTTGATGAAAACAACCACCTCGATCAACCTGAAAAAGAGAACCTGAGCTGGAAAAGAAACGAGTTGGGTAAAAAGTGGACGCGAAGTGAGGTACTGGACCGGCTTTGTTTCGAGGACCGGGTACCCGTCTGGATCAATGTATCGGTAAGAAGGGCAACCCGGTCCGCAACGACAATCGAGTTGCTCACCAGCCGGCGATTCAGAA
>JACMKY010000552.1 GCA_014379925.1 Cytophagales bacterium
AACCTGTAACCTGTAACTTGCCAACCTGCCAACCCTCCCCCAAATGATACTACGTTCCGAAGAACTTTTGAAGAAATACGGCTCGCGGGTGGTAGCCAACCGCGTGTCGGTGCGGGTGGAGCAGGGCGAAATCGTGGGTTTGCTGGGGCCCAACGGCGCGGGCAAGACCACCACCTTCTACATGATCGTGGGCTTGATCAAACCCAACGAAGGCCACATCTACCTCGACGACCAGGACATCACCCGCCTTCCCATGTACCGCCGGGCCAAGCTGGGGATTGGGTATCTGGCGCAGGAAGCGTCGGTATTCCGGGGACTTTCGGTGGAGGAAAACCTGATGGCCGTGCTGGAAATGACCAACTTGCCTAAAAAAGCGCAGAAGGAAAAGGCCGAACAGTTGATGGAGGAATTCAGCCTCACCCACGTCCGCCGCAACAAGGGCCTGGTGCTGTCGGGCGGCGAACGGCGGCGGACCGAAATCGCCCGCGCCCTGGCCGTCGATCCCAGCTTCGTGCTGCTCGACGAGCCTTTCGCGGGCGTGGACCCCATTGCGGTGGAAGAAATTCAAACCATCGTCGCACGCCTGAAAAGAAAAAATATCGGCATCCTCATTACCGATCACAACGTAAACGAAACGCTCTCCATTACCGACCGCGCGTACCTGCTTTTCGAGGGTAGTATTCTCAAGTCAGGTACGGCCGAGGAACTCGCCGCCGACGAACAAGTGCGGAGGGTATACCTGGGCAAATATTTTGAATTAAAAAGGAAGGAAATCCTGTAAACAGCCCACAACGACGGATCAACTGCTTCCATTTGCGTACCGAAGTCCGGTTATCCAACTCCAATAACGACTGGTGGGTGCCCCAAGGTGTACGGTCAATGGTTGACTGATTATTGTTTTTGAATTAGGATCATCAACGCATGGCATTGCTCAATACCATTTTGACGTGGATCATGAAGAAACGGATCGACCAGATCACGTTTTTCACGGAAAACCCCCACCAGGTGCAGGAGGACACGTTCCGGAAACTGGTTCACGCCGCCCGCGACACCGAGTGGGGCCGGCAGTACGGGTACGCCGACGCCCCCACCCCCGGACAATTTCGGGAACGCGTACCGCTTTCCACCTACGAGGACCTGTTTCCCCGCATCGAGCGCCTGATGAAGGGTGAGCAAAACATCCTGTGGCCCTCCGAAATCAAGTGGTTCGCCAAATCGTCGGGCACCACCAACGCCCGGAGCAAGTTCATTCCGGTCTCCACCGAAGCCTTGGAAGACTGCCATTTCCGGGGCGGCAAGGACCTGATGACGCTCTTCATTCACAACCGGCCCGACACCAAGGTATTCACGGGCAAGGGCTTGTCCATTGGCGGCAGCCTGCAAAGCACGGCCGCCAACGTCTTCTCCGGCGATGTATCGGCGGTGGTAATGAAGAACCTGCCGATCTGGGCTCAGTTCATCCGGACGCCCCAACTGGAGGTGGCCCTGATGGACAAGTGGGAGGAGAAGCTTGACAAGATGGCCCACATCACCGCGCAGGAAAACGTGACCAGCATCCTGGGCGTGCCCACCTGGACGATCGTGCTGCTGGAGAAGGTGCTGGCCTTGACCGGCAAATCGTCCATCCTGGACGTGTGGCCCAACCTGGAAGTGTTTGCGCACGGCGCCGTTTCGTTCGGACCTTACCGGGAACTGTTCACCCAAAAACTCATTTCCTCGCTCTCCGTGGATTACATGGAAATTTACAACGCCTCGGAGGGCTTTTTCGGCATCCAGGACGACCTGAGCCGCCCCGACGAAATGCTGCTGATGCTCGATTACGGGGTGTTCTACGAATTCATCCCCCTGGAAGAAGTGGACTGGGAGCACCCGCGTACGCTGGGCTTGGAGGAAGTGGAACTGAACCGCCACTACGCCCTGGTCATCTCCACCAACGCCGGCCTGTGGCGCTATAAGATCGGCGACACCATCCGGTTCACCTCTCTGCATCCCCACCGCATCAAGATTACGGGTCGCACCAAGCATTTCATCAACGCCTTCGGCGAGGAGGTGATCATCGAGAACGCGGAAGCGGCCATCACCCGGGCCTGCCAGCAGACGGGTGCCGTGGTGGGTGACTTCACGGCGGGGCCGGTGTACATGGAGGGGGGCAAGCGAGGCCGTCACGAGTGGATCATCGAGTTTACCCGCCCGCCCGCCCGCCTGGCGCACTTCACCCAGGTGCTGGACAGTACCCTGCGCGACCTCAACTCCGACTACGATGCCAAGCGCTACCAGGATATGGCCCTGCGTCTGCCCTTGGTGCACCACGTTCCCGAAGGCACTTTTTACCGCTGGATGAAAAAGCGGGGCAAACTCGGTGGCCAGCACAAAGTGCCGCGCCTTGCCAACTCGCGCGAATACCTGGATGACCTGCTGAAGATGGTGGCGGAACGAGCAGTGAATAGTGGATAGTGAGTAGGGGGTAATGAAGGAAGAACGGGCAGCATAGAGATGAGCCTGCCGTCACGAGCGCCGCCTTTTCTTTCGCTTTTCACGCTCAACTATCCCCCTCTCCACCGTCAACTGTCAACTATCCAAGCGTTATTCCAAAATAATCGTCCGTCCTTTTTGCTTTCCTCCCATCTTTCCCGCTTATTTTGTGGTTATGTCCTTTGGAAACCGAACCAACTTTACCGGTGGGCTTCCCGCCGAACGAAAAAATTATTCACCTACGCCTTTTATGCTCAATATCGTACTGTTCGGTCCCCCGGGGGCGGGAAAAGGAACGCAAAGTCAGAAACTGATTGATCGCTACCACCTGGTTCACATCTCGACCGGGGACGTGTTCAGGGAACACACCCGGATGGGTACGGAGTTGGGCAAAAAAGCGATGGGGTACATCAACAACGGCATTCTGGTGCCCGACGAAATCACCATCGGCATGCTCAAAGGGGTAATCGACGCCAACCAGCGGGCCCAGGGTTTTATCTTCGACGGATTTCCCCGTACGGTGGCCCAGGCCGAAGCCCTGGATCGGTTCATGGCCGAAAACCACACGGCCGTTCACTCCGTAGTGGCGCTGGCGGTGCCGGAAGAGGAAGTGAGAAACCGACTCAAAATCCGCAAGAATGAGGAGCACCGTCCCGACGACGAGGAAGACAAGGTGAACCGGCGCATCAACGAATACTTCACCAAAACCATCCACGTGCTTCCCTTCTACCAAAGCCAGGAACGGCTCATCACGGTGGACGGGACGGGAGAAATCGACACCATCTTCAACAAGATCACGGCCGCCATCGACAGCACCGCCCTGGAAAACTGAAGCCGCCCGTCGCCCCGGCCGGCGCAGCAAGCCGATGACCTTGCTAACCTTTTCGTCGCCGATCGGCGGCTCTGCCCATGGCTTCTTCCAACTTCATTGATTACGTAAAGATCTCTTGCCGTTCCGGTTCGGGTGGCAAAGGCGCCGCGCACTTCCGGCGCGAGAAACACGTACCGCTGGGCGGCCCCGACGGGGGTGACGGCGGTCGGGGAGGGCATATCCTCCTGCGGGGCAATACCCAGCTCTGGACGTTGCTGCACCTCAAATACCGCAAGCACGTAATTGCGGAAGATGGCAAGCCGGGCGAGGCCGCCCGCCGCACGGGGTCGCGCGGGGAGGACGTGGTGCTGGAGGTGCCCATCGGCACCATTGCCCGGCACGCCGAGACGGGCCAGGTGCTGCTCGAAATCGCGGCGGACGGCCAGGAAGGCACTTTGCTGGCCGGCGGACGGGGCGGCCTGGGCAACGAACACTTCAAGACGCCCACCAACCAGGCGCCCCACGCGGCCCAGACCGGCGAGCCGGGTCAGGAGGAGTGGGTGATCCTGGAACTGAAAATCCTGGCCGACGTGGGCCTGGTGGGCTTTCCCAACGCGGGCAAATCCACGCTGCTGTCGGTGGTGTCGGCGGCCAAGCCCGAAATCGCGGATTACCCCTTCACCACGCTGGTGCCCAACCTGGGCGTGGTGGCCTACCGCGACCACTACTCCTTCGTGATGGCCGATATTCCGGGCATCATCGAAGGCGCTTCGCAGGGCAAAGGGTTGGGCATCCGCTTCCTGCGCCACATCGAGCGCAACGCCATCCTGCTGTTCCTCATTCCCGCCGACAGTTCCGACGTCCGCCGGGAGTACCAGATTTTACTCCGGGAACTCCAGACCTACAACCCGGAACTGCTCGATAAGCAACGCATCCTGGCCGTTTCCAAGTCCGACCTGCTGGATGAGGAACTGAAGAACGCGGTGCGGCAGGAGTTGCCCGCCGGCTTGCCGTCCGTGTTCATCTCGTCAGTGGCCCAGCAGGGCTTGGAAGAGTTGAAAGACCTGATTTGGAATACCCTGCACGGCAAAGAGGCCGTCATAATTGATAACTGACCATGCCCAGCCGTCGAAAATTCCTCTGGACTTCTGCCCTCGGCACCGCGCTGCTCGGCGGAGTGGATCACCTGGTGCGGGCGGAAAATCGTTCCGTCCCCTTTTCTTCACCCCGTAAGAGCGCGGCCCGCCCGCCCATCGTCCTTTCCACCTGGGACCACGGGCTGGCGGCCAACGAAGGGGCCTGGAAAATCCTGTCGGCGGGGGGACGGGCCCTGGACGCCGTGGAGGCGGGGGTGCGCGTGACGGAGGCCGACCCGAAGGTGAACACCGTGGGCCTGGGCGGCCTGCCCGACCGCGACGGCAAGGTGACGCTGGATGCCTGCATCATGGACGAAAACGGCCGGGCCGGTTCGGTGGCCTTTCTGCAACACATCCGGCACCCGGTTTCGGTGGCCCGGATGGTGATGGAAAAGACGCCCCACGTGATGCTGGTGGGCAGCGGGGCGCTGCGGTTCGCGCTCGACAACGGGTTCAAGAAGGAAAAAAGCCCCACCCCGGAATCGGAACGGGCCTGGAAGGAATGGCTGAAAACCGCCCGCTACCAACCCGTCGTGAACGTGGAGAACCACGACACCATCGGCATGCTGGCCCTGGACGCGAAGGGCAACCTGGCGGGGGCCTGCACCACCAGCGGGCTGGCCTACAAGATGCACGGCCGCGTGGGCGATTCGCCCCTCATCGGGGCGGGCCTCTACGTAGACAACGAAGTGGGCGCGGCTTGCGCCACCGGATTGGGTGAACTCGTCATCCGCGTGGTGGGCAGCCACCTGGTGGTGGAACTGATGCGCCAGGGAAATTCACCGGCCCAGGCCTGCCGGCTTGCCGTGGAACGGATTGCCAGGAAACACGCCGACTTGAAAGACCTGCAAGTGGGCTTCCTGGCCCTGGGCCGGAACGGCGAATACGGCAGCTACAGCGTTCAGCGGGGCTTCAACTACGCCCTCTACGCCGACGGGAAGAACCGGATGGAAAACGCGGAATTTCACCTGAAGTAAGTAATCGGCTTGGGATGATCCGCCGATGACGGCCAACGCACGTTCACCGGGCCGCCCGAGCGGAGGTGGTCAACGGATGCGAAAGCCAATCAATCCTCACTTCAGGAACTGTTGCGGGACCACCATGGCCAGGCTGAAACCCACGAACGGAGCCAGGCCTACTTGGGGGCGAATCAGGGCCTGGCGTTGCGATTGCCGGGGGTCGGAAAGGCGGAAATTGATGTTTTGCCGCAGGCCCGCGTTGACACTCAGCCAGATCCAATCGTGAAGCTGGCGTTCGAGTTCGAACTTCAGCCGTACCTCGGTTTTGCGGAGAGCCAGGACGTCGAACTGTGCGAGTTTGGATTCTTCCAGACGCAAGTAATAATGTTGGGATTTGCCTTCCAATCCGGCGTAGAGGAGCGTGCGCGGCGAAGCATTGTAGCGGACGCGAACCTTGGCAGGAATGGCCACCTCCAGGCCCCAGTGCGGGTTGAACGTCCGGTAATACGTTGCCACGGGCGCAATGCTGACGATGCCCGGACTGTAGGAATAGGAAAATCCCAGGCCGTAGGTCAGGTTCGGGGTGCGCTTCCAGCCGAAAAGAGCCGAACCCGTGTAGCGGAAGAACCGCGACCGGGGTTGCGTTACGTTGGTGTAGCGTCCGCTGGACTCCACGCTCGGGCTCAGCACCAGGTAGTGGACGGCGTCGAACGATTTGATCGCGTGCACACTCAAGGCGTAACTGCTGAGGTTTTGGTCGTTTATTTTCTGGTAGAACTCATTCGCGGTACCCGAAGAACCGAACCGGTACTCTTCGTTGGAAAATTTCAGGCTCGCCACCATCTTCAGCGAGGGCCGGTTGAGCAGGGGAATCTTGACCTTAAAATCGAGGCGGTGGTTCTGGCTCACTTCCTGGCCGTTGGTGACGCCCAGGCTTGAATCGGAGGGGCAAACGATGGAATACCGCCCGAACGTCTCGTATTCCAGGGAAACGGCCCTGCCCCGCTGCATCCCTTCCACGGTGGGCAGGGCGTACGGGGGACCGGACTGCGCTTTCGCCGGGCAAAGGGGCAGGCACAGGCCGGCCAGCAACAGACCACCGGTGAAGCAGACCGGGCGAATCAGGAGGTAGCGCATAAATAATCCAAAAACACCTAATTCAAAAACACCTAATCCAAAAACACCAAATGAAAAATGCCGAACGTCAGGAGGATCAACAATGGGGGAGAAAGCTCCCCTGTAACTGAGAAAGACCACAGTAAGTTTCGGACGTCTTCTTTTTAATTGGCAAAAATGCGGTAAAATCCGGAATCAACCCCATCAAACATCATTTTTCGTCATCTTCTCCCTATATTCGCTTTCCGGAGCG
>JACMKY010000072.1 GCA_014379925.1 Cytophagales bacterium
AGTAGAGCTTCCGCGAGGCCTCCTGTTGGAGAGTCGAGGTGGTGAAGGGAGCGGCCGGCGACTTCTTGGCGGGCTTGGTCTCCAGGTTTTTGATGGAAAACGTGGCGCCGATGCACTGCTCCAGCAACGCTTTCGCGGCGGATTCCTGCTCAATGTTTTTCGGCAATTCCGCATTCAGCATCTTGCCCTTGCCCAAGTCGAAGAGTGCCGCCACTTTATAGGAAGACTTGGCCGCGAACTGGCCGATTTCGCGTTCCCGTTCCACCACCATCCGCACGGCGACCGACTGCACCCGGCCGGCCGAGAGGTTGCCCTTGATCTTGCGCCACAGGATGGGCGACAGTTCGAAACCCACCAGCCGGTCAAGGATGCGGCGCGCCTGCTGGGCATCCACCAGGTCGATGTCGATGCCCCGGGGCGTTTGAATGGCGTTCAGAATGGCACTCTTGGTGATTTCCCGGAACACAATGCGGCGCGTACTGGCCTCCTTCAGGTTGAGGGCTTCCTTGAGGTGCCACGAAATGGCCTCCCCCTCGCGGTCGTCGTCCGTGGCCAGCCAGACGGTTTCGGCTTCCTTGGCCAGTTTCCGCAATTCCGCTACCACCTGTTTCTTGTCTTCGGAAACCTCGTAGGTGGGTTTGAAACCGTTTTGAACGTCAATGGCATTGTTTCCCTTGGGCAAGTCACGCACGTGGCCGAAACTGGCCTTCACCGTGAAATCTTTTCCCAAGTAACCCTCGATGGTCTTCGCCTTCGCGGGAGACTCAACAATAACCAAATTCTTCATGCAAGAGAGGTTGAATACGAACGATGGAAAGATAGCACCTTGTCGCCTTGCATCAACCCTTTGTCAAAGAAGAAGGTTTGGTACCAGACGAAGGAAAAAGTGTTCTCGGGCGTTATCGGCGCCAAATATGGCCATTATCCATTTATTTACGCCAACGAAATTACATTTGATAATCAAGGAGGCAAAAAATTAACGGGCCCGTAACGCCTTTCCCAAGCTGGATCCGACACGTACGGACCAGCCAAGCCGAAGGTGCGCCCCGGTTCTTTGCCAACCGCTCCGTGCGGGCACCGCGGGCGGCTACGGACGGAGCAGTAGAAATGAAAACGGGATGAGGACGGAAAAAATTGGTTGAGGCGGGTAAAACCTCAGTCCGAACCGGCGCGGCTGGTCGGATGGCCATCCGAAACCAATGACCGGGTGGGCGGCAGGACGCTGCCCACCGGAGACAACCGACACCTCTTGACTAATTGACTTATAACGCTTTACACCACCTACCACTAGAAGACTGCTTACCGGACGCGGGTCGCCCTACGCGGGTCGCCCTATTTTTTGGTTTCTTTTTTCAATTCCTTTTCAATCTGATGCGTCAGGTGACGGCAAAGGTTTTCGATCCCGTCCGCCATCGGCTGGTCACCGGTGGCCTTGAGCAGCGATTCGGCCAATCCGCCCATCACTTCGATGTAGAATTGCTTGATGGCTCCTACCTCCATGTCCTTGGCCCAGAGGTTAATGCTCAGCGTTCCCCGGTGGTGGTGATCCCAGAGGGCAATGGCAACGGCCCGGGTTTCTTCGATTCCTTCGTTGGGATTGTCGGTAGCCTCCCAAAATATCTTCTCGGGAATGCTTTGGGCATCCAATTCCACCGTAAACCTGATCTCTGATTTTTTCATGCGCAAACGGAATTTGGGTGCAAGGTACGAACCCGGCATGAGGGGCAAAAAGAAAGCCCGAAAAAACTTCGGGCTTGCCAAGGGCTTGTCAAAAAATTTGCCAACGGTCCGGCTAACCGCTTCCGTTGAGAAGGGCCACAACCAGAACGGAAAAGGAGAGTGATTAGCTGCCGGGTACCAAAACTTTGTCGATGACGTGAACCACCCCGTTGGTCGTTGCCACGTCGGCCGTGGTCACGTTGGCGCCGTTCACCGTTACCTTGCCACCGGTGATTTTGATTCTCAGTTTCGTACCACCGGCCGTGGTGATCTCCCCGCTCTTGAGGGCGCTGGCTTTGAACTCACCGGCGATGACGTGGTGTTTCAATACGTCTTGCAGTTTGCTCTTGTTCTCGGGTTTCAGCAGGTTGTCCACCGTGGATTGAATCGAAGCAAAGGCCGCGTCGGTGGGAGCGAATACCGTAAACTTCTGGGTAGTGTCGCTCAGCGTAGACTCGAGGTCCGCTGCTTTGATGGCCGCTGCCAGCGTCTTGGCCGACTCGCCGGCCACCGTCACCACCGTACGGGGGGCGTTGGCCGCTTCGGCGGCGGCCTCTTGCTGGGCCTGCGCTTCGTCGGCCAGACGAATGGAGTCTTCCTGCATGGCCAATGCCATCGAGTCGGCCGTGGCTTTCTCGCGGGCCGCCTGGCCACCATCACCACAACCGAACAGGAATGCACCCAAGGCTACCGCCACGGTGGCCAGCAATAAATTTGATTTTGACATAACGGTTTGGAAAAAATGGGTTTGAGTAAAAATTTAGGTTTAGTTGGCGCAAAACTAACGGATGAATTGCTCTTTTGTTCAAATTCACCGGTAAATTTTACGCACCCACCGATAATCGGAATTTGCCAGTGCGGGCGTAAATGTCAATTGCTTTTCCGATTGTCGGCTTCAGCCCGTAGCTTTGCGACCTACCTACCACGAATCCGATGACGAAAGCGGAAATGCACACCAACCAGGGCGTAATGACCATCGAGTTTTACGACCAGGACACCCCCAATACCGTGAAGAACTTCACGGATCTGGCCAGGAAAGGATTTTACGACGGGGTCACGTTCCACCGCGTGATTCCCAACTTCATGATCCAGGGCGGCGATCCCACCGGAACGGGGCGCGGCGGACCCGGTTACCAAATCAAAGATGAACTCAACGGGGGCAACCAGCGTCACGACCGGGGTGTTCTTTCAATGGCCCACGCGGGACCCAATACCGGCGGCTCGCAGTTTTTCATCTGCCACGGCCGGACCAATACCCAACACCTCGACGGAGTCCATACCTGCTTCGGCAAAGTGGTGGAAGGACTGGAGGTGATCGACCAGATCCGGCAGGGCGACAAGATCACCAAGGTGGTGGTACTGGGAGAGGAAAGCTGACGTGAGAATCGTTGCCCACATTCCGCATCCGCAGTGCAAGATCACGGTCTTCGCCTGGAACGGCAAATACATCGTCAAAATTGAAACGGACACGTTAGAACAAACCTACAAAGTGAGTGAATCTGACGTGGCCGGTGAAGAAGCGCTGAAAAAATTACTCGACGACGCCTTCCTGGAAGGCGTGATGAAGCGCTTTGCGGAGATGGATTCCGCCCTTTCTGAGGCGCTGGGCCCGTTTTAACCGCCCACGAAGAAGGTTGGTTTGTTGCGCAATGATTCGGTAAAACAGGTGTGTAAGATAAACCCCGGATTCCGTTATTTTTTCCCCTGCCTCCGGTTCATTTTTGGGTGTTCTGCGGTGCGTCGTGCTTCTCTCTCCGCCTTTAAGACACCGCGGATACGAAGCAAGGATGTATTTTGCAGAAAAGGTTCTGGGTCAGTTGTTTTCTCGCCGGGAGCCGGACCGGCACTTCTCTTCGGTGAGTGAAGTAGGCCGGCGCAGTGCGGGGCAACAACTGGCTTACCTGGAATGGGAACGGGCCGGCGGGTACGCGTTGATGAACGCAGCGGTCATGGCAACCTACCACGAGACGGGGCCACCAACCCGTTGGTTTACTGACGTTAATTTCTTTCGTACCGAATCGGCTCGTGGTTTCACCCTCGTTTTCAACGCGGGGGTCGAAGCGGGCCAACCAAGGCACTACGTCGATTTTTTGAGGGACCGACTGCGGACGCTGGGCTACCGCACCCAGCACGCCTATTGTGAAACCAGCGACCAGACCCGGCACGTGGAAACCACCGAAAAGTACTTCCTCCGTCAAGGCGACTTACCCGCAAAGCGGGATGCCGCCCAGCGGGATGCCGCCCACTGTTGCGGAGAGCGGAGTGCCGCCCAAACGTTTCCGGACGCCGGTTCGTACCCGAACCTGGCAGGAATCGACTTGGCCTACGTTTGCATCGACAACGTGCCCAGCCATTGTAAGGTGATGGTGATGACTGCCAACCGGCAACTCCGCGATCCGGGCGTGGAATTCAACCGGTTGATGAATCAATTGTTTGGCTTTTAGAATTAGGTTTTTTGCGAAGCAACCGGCGACTGTTGGTCGCCGGTTGCTTTACGGACATCCGGAATCACGGCGGCGGCACGCCGTACTGGTAGACCACCGTTCGGGTGATTTTCCCCCGCTCGTCAAACTCATTCCATTTTCCGTGCTCCCGGTCGTTGCGGTAGGGACCCGCCGATGCTACTTTTCCGTTGGGATGAAAGGATTGGTAGGCCCCGTTCCGCATTCCCTTCGAGTAGATTGCGGCTGACTTGGGCGTTCCAACCGGGTTCTTGCCGGCGTTGCCCGTTGCGGAAAGCCCACCCGCGGGGTAGTAGGTCTTTACCAACCCTTCCTTCTTGCCGCTCACGTAGGTTTCCTCCGCTTCCAGCGAGCCGTCGGCGTAGTAACGGGTGCGTTTGCCGGCCAACTTGCCCGCTTCGTAGGTTTCCTCCAATTGAAGCTGACCGGTCTCGTAGTACCGCTTCCAGGCTCCGACGGGCTGTTTGCCTTCGTACTGACTCACCTGCTCGATCTTTCCGTTGGAATAAAAGGCTTGCACATCGCGGTCCCGGGCGTTGTTGCGGTAGAGGATGATTTCCTGCGTTTGGCCATCCGGGTAGAAAAGCCGGGCTGGTCCCGTCTTGATGCCATTGCGGTAGGTGAGGGTTTGTTTGGGCGTGCCGTTTTCGGAGTAGCCCTTGGTTTCGCCGTCGAGCAACCCGTTTTGGTACACACTTTCCAGGACCAGCGTTCCCCGGTCGTTGTAAGTGCGGGAGTAGCCTTTTTTCTTGCCGCCCTCACTGAAGTACTCCGTGTGCAGCTTTCCGTTGGGATGGTAGCTCTTCAGTGCCCCGTTGAGCGTTCCGGCATTGTAGTTGGCTTCGGTATGCAACCCGCCCGTTTCGTAGTACGTTTTGCCCGTCCCTTCCAACTGGTTGCGGAGGTAATTCATTTCCTCTTTCACTTGCCCGCCGGGGTAATACTCCTTCACCAGTCCTTCGGGCTTGCCGTTCACGAAGCGGCCCTCCAGCCGGGGTTTGCCATCGCTGTAGTAGGCTTTGAAAGCGTCTTTCGGCTGGTCATTTTCGTACACACCTTCCTGCAAAACAATGCCTTTCTCGTTGTAGGCCAGCAGGCTTCCCTGTTTCATATCGTCCTTGTACCCCACTTCGATTTTCTTGCGGCCGTTTTCGTAATACTCCGTGAACACGCCGTCCTTCTTGCCGAAACGGAACGTGCCGCGCGCCGCCACCCGGCCACTGGGATGGTAACGCACGTAAGGCCCGTGTAAAACCTCGCAGGTGTCCAGGATGACGGACAGTTCTTCCTTCACCCGCGGCTGGTCCAACGAGTCGTAGTAGATCCGGATCAGAACGGGTTGCTGGCTGACGGGGGCCGCCGTTTGTCCAAAACCGGTGCCCGGCAACAACGAAAAGGCGACCAGGAAAGCTGGGAGGAATGAGCGCATAAGGTTGGGGTACCGGGCAACCAACGCTACGGATCGCAGCGGCAACCCGGGCGTAGGCCTAAAACGCCCAAATCAGCCCGCTATTGCGAAAGGGCTACCAACATCGGCAGGCGCCGGGCGGGAAGCCAACGGCGGCAATCATTTGTTCGGCGAATTACGAATTACAACGGTGCGAAAGCGATTTATGGGTAAATTCCTTTTTGCCTCCTAAACTTCCTTACTCATAAACCCGTAAACGCATCAACGCACCATGATCGTCAATACCGACAAGAAGGGATGGGAAATCATTTATCAGCAGGCGCACGCCTTATTGGCGGCGCAGCTGGCCAGCCACTGGCGCGCCGACCAACGGCCCGCCCGGTGGGTTGATACGTTGATTGCCATTGTGGAACACGACGACGGCCAGGCCGATTGGCAACGGGCCACTTACCTCAACGACGCGGGCGCCCCGCAGGATTTTACGTCCCAGACCTTCACGCTGACGCAGCTCAAGCGCGTTACTGAACTGACGCAATACAAAGGCCGCTGGGTGGCCCTGCTCGTCTCGATGCACCTGACCTTTTTGTACGAAGCGCGGCGCGGCAGCAACCGGGAACTGGCTGAATTCCTGGACCACCAGTTGGAAAACCAGCGGAAATGGCGGAAGGAGCTCAGGGTGAATCAGCCTAAAGCCCAACGGGCCTACGCCCTGATGCAGTTCTGCGACCGGTTCTCGCTGATTCTCTGCCGCCAGGAACTGCCCACCGGCGAACGCGCCCTGGAAATCACCCGGGGCCCCGATGGCCGTCGGTACGAAGTAACCCAGCGGGCCGACCAGACCCTGAACGTGGAACCCTGGCCCTTTGAGGAGGCCGACTTCACGGTGACGGTGGAGGCCACCTACCTGAACCAGCTCCACTTTGAAAGCGACCAGCAACTGCTCCGGACCTTACGGGAGTCCGTCATCCGGGAAAAAACCTGGCGTCTGGTGAAATGACCCGCCTGGTTAGTCAGTGAAAAAAGGGCTGACTTTTTAAACGGGTGGGATTTACGCAAAAAGGTGGTTATTTAGCCGTCATAGCGGCAACCCATCCGCTCCCTGTCTTGACGTTTTATGCACGAAACCGACCGCAACCAACCCGTTGACCGCGTTACCCTGGCGGGTTCCCTGATCGCCATCGGCATCGTGTTCGGCGACATCGGCACCTCCCCGTTGTACACGTTTTCGGCCATCTTCGGCGACCGGGTGGTCGTGCGGGAGGTGGCGTTGGGTAGCCTGTCGTGCGTGTTCTGGACGCTCACCTTCCAAACCACGCTCAAGTACGTCATTATCACGTTGCAGGCCGACAACCAGGGAGAGGGCGGTATCTTTTCGTTGTACACCCTGGTGCGGCGCTTCAAGCGCTGGCTCATCGTTCCGGCGATCCTGGGCGGGAGTTTCCTGCTGGCCGACGGCATCATCACCCCACCCATTTCCGTGGCTTCGGCCATCGAAGGGCTGCGGGCCTTCAATCCCCAGCTCGACACCGTTCCCATCGTGCTGGTCATTCTGGTCGGGTTGTTTGCCATCCAGCAGTTCGGTACCCAGTCCATCGGCCGCATCTTCGGTCCGGTGATGGTGGTGTGGTTCGCCTTCATCGGCGTGATCGGCCTGCTGGCCCTGCTGCGGAATCCGGGCGTGTTGGGGGCCCTTAACCCGGTGTACGCCTACCGCCTGGTGGTGGAATACCCGGGCGGGTTCTGGCTGTTGGGCAGCGTATTTCTGTGCACCACCGGGGCCGAAGCCCTCTATTCGGACATGGGCCACTGCGGACGGGGCAACATCCGCATCAGTTGGGTATACGTCAAGATTTGCCTCATCCTCTCCTACGCGGGTCAGTGCGCCTGGCTGGTAGAACACGTGGGCAGTCCGGTGGGCGTAGTCAAGCCTTTCTTTGCCATCGTACCCCCCGGACTGCTGGCTTTCAGCATTGGGCTGGCTACCCTGGCCACCGTCATCGCCAGTCAGGCGCTCATCAGCGGGTCCTTCACGCTCATCAACGAAGCCATGCGGCTGGGGCTGTGGCCGCGCTTCAAGGTGGTGTATCCCACCGATTTTAAGGGCCAGATGTACGTACCGGGCATCAACTGGCTGTTCATGGCCGGCTGCATCGGCGTGGTGTTGTATTTCAAGGAGTCGGCGCACATGGAGGCGGCCTTCGGACTCTCGGTAACCCTGACGATGCTGATGTCTACCGTGTTGATCGGGGCCTACCTGACCACGCTGCGAAAGAATGCGGTGCTGGTGGCTTTTCTCACGGTGCTGTTTTTTTCCATCGAGGGGGCCTTTCTGGTGGCCAACCTGCGGAAGTTTCCCGAGGGCGGCTGGCTCAGCGTACTGATCGGTGGGATGCTCATTTTCGTGATGTGGGTGTGGTACCGGGCGCGGGAAGTCAAGCGGCGGCTGATCGAATTCGTACCCTCCTCATCGTACCTGCCCGTTCTTCAGCAACTGAGTAACGATGCTTCGGTCACCAAGTTCGCCACGCACCTGGTTTACCTGACGGCTTCGTCCCGCCCCGACCGGATTGAAGCGAAAAACGTGTATTCCATTCTGCAACGCGCGCCCAAGCGGGCCGATGTATACTGGTTCATCCACGTGAACGTGCTGGACGAACCCTTCGCGATGCGCTACCGGGTGGAGGTGATCGTGCCGCAGGACGTGGTCTGGATCACTTTTAACCTGGGCTTCCGGATCGAACCGCGCATCAACCTGTTCTTCCGGATGGTGGTGGAGGAAATGGTGGCCAAGGGAGAAGTGGACATCACCAGCCGCTACGATTCGCTGGCGAAAAACAACCTCACCGGCGATTTCACGTTCGTGGTACTGGAAAATTTTCTTTCCTACGAAAACGACCTGCCTCCCGTGGAAAAGCTGGTGATGGGCAGCTATTTCCGCCTGAAACGGTTCGCGCTGAGCGACCAGGCCAGCTACGGCCTGGACACCAGCAACGTGGTGGTTGAGAAAGTGCCGCTGGTCGTCTCCCCGCCCAAAAGCGTAAAGCTGATCCGGGAAGAATCCGCCAGCCCGGTTCCGTCGGAAGGGATGTGAATGCCGAGGAAGGCGGATGTCGAATGCCCGCCGCTGCGGTTCATCTCGGTCCGCCGCGCGGTTCGACATTCAATAAAAGTGAAGCGGAAGGTTGGTGGTTCCCCTCCGCTCTCCTAAGTTTGCGGATGCCTATGAACCCGAACCTGATTGCCCTCCTGGCGGACACCCGGATTCCATTGCCGGTTCACCACCCCCTCCATTCGTCCTGGTGAGGGAAAACCGCGTTTCCTGCCGCGCAACCATTCCAAAACAATTCCTTGGATTTAAAGCCTGAAACCACCCCGGTCTTGCTCCACGCATGGAAAACATTCTTCGCATTGCCATCCAGAAATCCGGTCGCCTGAGTGAAGACTCGCTGCTGCTCATCAGGGAGTGCGGCATTCAGTTCAACAGCGGCACCGGCAAACTCAAGTCCGACTCCACCAACTTTCCCGCCGAACTGCTCTTCCTGCGCGACGACGACATCCCCGGCTACGTGGCCGACGGCGTGGCCGACGTGGGCATCGTGGGGGAAAACGTAACGACCGAAACCAACCGGACCGTGCAGACCGTGCAGAAACTGGGTTTTTGCAAGTGCCGCCTGTCCATCGCCATTCCCCGGGCGCAGGACTACCGGGGAGTGCAGGATTTGCGGGGAAGGAGCATTGCCACTTCCTACCCGCGCATCCTGGCGGGCTTCCTGAACCACCACCAGGTGGAGGCCGACATCCACGAAATCAGCGGCTCAGTAGAGATTGCGCCGAGCATCGGGCTGGCCGATGCCATCTGCGACCTGGTGAGTTCGGGTAGCACCCTGCTGAGCAACGGCCTCAAGGAAGTGGAAACCATCTTCCGCTCCGAAGCCGAACTGATCGCGTACCCGTCCCTGTCGGAAGCCAAAAGCCGCACGCTCGACCAGCTGTTGTTCCGCATCAGGGCCGTGCAGGCGGCCAAGAACAGCAAGTACATCCTGTTGAACGCGCCCAACCATTCCATCGAGAAAATCATCCGCATCCTGCCCGGCATCAAGAGTCCGACGGTGGTGCCGCTGGTGATGGCGGGCTGGAGTTCGCTGCATTCGGTGATCAACGAGAACGACTTTTGGGAAATCATCGAAGCCCTGCGCGAAGCCGGTGCCGAAGGCATCCTGGTCGTACCGATTGAAAAAATGATCTTCTAATTGAGCGTTGCAGGTTACAAGTTACAAGTTACAAATTGCAAGTTGACCGCACAGCAACCTGTAACCCGCAACCTGTAACCTGTAACCCACAACCCGCAACCTGCAACCTGTAACCCAACCATGCAGCTAATCTCCTACCCTTCCCCGAGCGAGTGGCCCGCTTTGCTCCGGCGTCCCGCGCAGGACTTCGACCGGGTGGAGCCGACCGTGGCACCGATTCTCCAGCGCGTGAGGAGCGAGGGCGACCGGGCCGTCCGGGATTTTTCGCGGGCTTTCGACCAGGTGCACCTGGAAGACTTTCGGGTGGAAGAGGAAACCCTGCGGGCGGCCGGCTCCCATTTGAGTGAAGAACTCAAACGCGCCATCGGGCTGGCCAAAGCCAACCTCACCGTTTTTCACGCGGCCCAGCGGGGTACCACGGAGCGGATCGAGACGATGCCCGGCGTGGTCTGCTGGCGCAAGAGCGTGGGAATCGAAAAGGTTGGTTTGTACATTCCGGGCGGCACGGCTCCGCTGTTTTCCACGGTACTCATGCTGGGTGTTCCGGCGCAACTGGCCGGTTGCCGGGAAGTAATCCTCTGCACCCCGGCGGGCAAATCCGGTATTCACCCGGCGATCCTGTACGCGGCCCACCTGGTCGGCATTCGTCACGTGTTCGCCGTGGGCGGGGCGCAGGCCATTGCCGCGATGGCCTACGGTACGGAGACCGTACCGAAAGTCCACAAGATTTTCGGGCCGGGCAACCAGTACGTGACCACTGCCAAACAATTGGTGAGCAAGGAAGGCACGGCAATTGATATGCCCGCCGGGCCGTCGGAAGTGGCGGTTTACGCCGACGACACGGCCGTACCCGCCTTCGTGGCGGCGGATCTGCTCTCCCAGGCCGAACACGGCGTGGACAGCCAGGTGATCCTGGTGTCCGAAAGCGCGGCTCTGATCGGGTTGGTGCGGGAAGAAGTGGAAAAGCAACTGGCACCCTTGCCGCGCCGGAACATCGCCGCCCAGGCCCTGGTCAACAGCAAGGCCATTCTGGTGCGCAACCAGGAGGAAGCGATTGACCTGCTCAACGAATACGCCGCCGAACACCTCATCCTGGCGGTGCGCAACGCCGAAGCAGTCGGGGAACGGATCGTCAACGCCGGCTCCATCTTCCTGGGCAACTACAGCCCCGAAGCCGCGGGCGATTACGCCTCCGGCACCAACCATACGCTGCCAACCAACGGCTTTGCCAAGGCCTACAGTGGGGTGTCGCTGGACAGTTTCGTAAAAAAGATCACCTTCCAGCAGATTTCCCCGCGGGGCCTGCGGGGCATCGGTCCCGCCGTGGAGGCCATGGCCGAAGCCGAGTCACTGGGGGCGCACAAAGAGGCGGTGTCGGTGCGGCTGCGGTCGATGGATCAATTATCAACAGAAAATGGGCAAGGGGAGGCTGGCAACGGGCTGGGGGCGGTGGAGAATGCGCAGGCCGATCTCAGCAGTCCTCCGTTATCCGTGAACGACGAACCGCAACCGACCGCAACCAATAACGATCAACGACCAACGATCAACCAACAACGGCTAACTTTCGTCATCCGTCCGCACATTCTGCGGCTGGCGCCGTATTCTTCCGCGCGGGACGAGTATTCGGGCAAGGAGGGGGTTTTCCTGGATGCCAACGAAAATCCCCTCGGCTCGGTCACGGCGGCGGCGTTTAACCGGTATCCTGACCCGTACCAGTGGGCGGTGAAGGAAAAGCTGGCTGCGATTAAGGGAGTGCGTCCCGCGCAGATTTTCCTGGGCAACGGCAGCGATG
>JACMKY010000553.1 GCA_014379925.1 Cytophagales bacterium
ACCTACATCTACCCGCCCGAACCCTCCATGCGGATCATCGCGGACATCTTTGCGTACACGGCCCGGCGCATGCCCCGGTTCAACTCCATCAGCATCAGCGGTTACCACATGCAGGAAGCCGGTGCCACCGCCGACCTGGAACTGGCCTACACCCTGGCCGACGGGCTGGAATACCTGCGCACCGGCCTCCGGGCCGGATTGGACGTAGACGACTTCGCGCCCCGGCTTTCCTTCTTCTGGGCCATCGGGATGAACCACTTCGTGGAGATCGCCAAGCTGCGGGCCGCCCGGATGCTGTGGGCTCAACTGGTGCGACAGTTCGGGCCCCGGAACGAGAAATCGCTGGTCCTGCGCACCCACTGCCAAACGTCGGGTTGGAGTCTGGCCGAACAAGACCCGTTCAACAACGTTACCCGCACCGGCGTGGAAGCGATGGCCGCCGTGCTGGGGCATACCCAATCCCTGCACACCAACTCGCTCGACGAGGCCATTGCGCTACCCACCGATTTTTCTGCCCGCATTGCCCGCAACACGCAGTTGTATCTGCAGGAGGAAACCGACATTCGCCGCGCGGTGGATCCCTGGGGTGGTTCGTACTACGTCGAATACCTTACCGACCAGCTCGCCCGGAAAGCCTGGCAACTCATCGGAGAGGTGGAAGGACTGGGCGGAATGGCGAAGGCCATCCAAACCGGGTTGCCCAAGATGCGGATCGAGGAAGCCGCCGCCCGCAAACAGGCCCGCCTCGATTCAAAACGGGACGTGCTGGTGGGCGTCAACAAGTTCCGTCCGGATAGCGAACAGAAGATTGACCTGCGGGAGGTGGACAACCAGGCGGTCAGGCTGAGCCAGATCGACCGGCTCCACCGCCTGAAGGCCGAACGAAATGCCCCGGAAGTGGCGGCGGCCCTGGCGGCCCTCACCCATTGCGCCCAAACGGGGGAGGGAAACCTGCTGGTGCTCTCCGTGGAGGCCGCCCGGAAAAGGGCCACGCTGGGGGAAATTTCGACGGCAATGGAAACCGTGTTTGGCCGGCACCGGGCTACCATCCGGGCCGTTTCGGGGGTATACGCGGGCGAGGTGTCGGACGACGAGAACTTCCGGCTGGCCCGGGAGACGTCCGACCGCTTTGCCGAACTGGAGGGCCGCCGCCCCCGCCTGATGGTGGCCAAGATGGGTCAGGACGGCCACGACCGGGGAGCCAAGGTTATTGCCACCAGCTTTGCCGACCTGGGCTTTGACGTCGACATCGGGCCACTGTTTCAGACCCCGGAGGAGGTAGCCCGGCAAGCTGCCGAGAACGACGTGCACTTCGTGGGGGTTTCCAGCCTGGCCGGGGGCCACAAGACGCTGGTACCGCAACTGATCGAAGCCCTCCGGACGCTGGGCCGACCGGATATCCGGGTAATTGCCGGGGGGGTGATTCCGCCGCAGGACTACGACTTCCTCACCCGGGCGGGCGTGGTGGGCATCTTCGGTCCGGGGACCATCATTGCCGTGGCGGCGCAGAAAATCCTGCGTCAGTGGGTAGAGGAATAGCTTCTCAGGCAACCAAAATGCGAAAGGCTACGCTTGCGGGCGTAGCCTTTCATTTTCATAGCTGGTTGGAGGAGAGAGAATTACTTGGCGACCCACGAGAAAGATTGCGTACCCACCGTCACGTTGAGGGTCCGGTCGCAGCTACCATTCCCGTAATCAACCGTGCGTTTGATTTGGCCTTCGGGCGTTACTTCCAACACGCCGCTTACCGGAACCCATCCGCTGGTCTGAACGCACGAGAGTTTCAGCAAAATGGGTGCCACAATCTGCATCGAATAGGACTTTCCCTCCCGGCTCTTGCCGCTTGCCGTACCCGTCACCGAAAACTCGTCGTCTTCCCAACCGGGGGTACCCTGGCCGTTCCAGGTGCGGGTGCGGTCACTGTTCCATTCTACCACGGAGTTGTCTTTGAAAGTAAGCTTGCCGCCAGTTACCTTGATGTGCGTGTTGTACACGCCGGCCGCCATCGAGTGGGTGATCGTCTTAATTCCTTCCACCTTGGTGTCGTTAACGGAATAACCGTCGAAGGTGATGGTTTGAACGGCGCCGGGTACGCGGTACCTACCCGTGAAGGCGATGTTGATTTTGCCCTTGCGGGTCTTGCCATCGACGCAGGGCTTGCTGGTACTGAAATCAACCACAATATTGCCGCTGGGGTTGTTGCCCTTGGGCGTAAGGGTAATGGTCGCGCCGCAGTAGTCGTTGGCGGTCACGCCGGTTGCGCCCTCGGTGCGCGAGCTACCCGCGTTTTCGTCCATCATGGTCTCGACAATGGCAACGGCGTCGTCCGATTCGGCAAGACCGATGCTCTGATCGTCCACGGCAACGAAATCTTCGGTGGGTTCTTCCTCCTTCTTGCATGCGGTGAAGACCAGGGTGCCGGCCAGCAGGCACAGCATACTTTTCAACATGACTTTCTTCATGAGATTGATCGATTGTGGTTAATAATTGATTGTATTTGCCCGCTTGGAGTTCCTGATTGGCAAAAGGATTAACGAAGACCAAAAAACTGCATTCCGTAAATCCTCACTTAAGCCAAACCAACGCGGAAAAGTCTAAACGGCGGTCAAAAGTACTTGCTCCGTAAGGTTGGACAATGTTTCAAAAGGCTTTGGATCGGACAGGGCGTGTGCGGATCCAGCCCGGAAAGCGCGTTACATTCGCGGTAGGCCGGAAAAGGCCGGGTTTCTTGCGCAACTTCCAAACATTCATTGGAAAACCACTGGCGTTGAAAATGCCCCTGCGGTAATTGGAAAGTCATTCGGAAAAAAAAGATGGCCCAAACGGAAGAACAAAAGCCCTTTTGGATGGAAATGTACGCTTCGCCGAAAAAATCGTCCGCTTGGGGAAACGCCGTAGCAAACCCAAGCTATCCGCCAGCGTGACCAAGGAAAGGCACTATTGCAAAGGGCCTTGTTCTGCTTTTACAGCAGTAGGCGACCAGGAACTGCTGGATAAAGGGCAGCGGCAGGCTCAATAGGGCAGTTTCGCCCGCGGGTCATCCGGGGTGGTTAGGTTGGTGGCCTCCACGGCGGATACTTCCGGTACGGCGCGTCGGATGGCATCCTCCACGCCCGCCCTCAGCGTCATGGCCGACATGGGGCAGGAACCACAAGCCCCCAACAATTCCAGCCGTACTACCCGTTCCTCCGTGATTTCCAGGATTTTTACGTTGCCCCCGTCGGCTTCCAGGTAGGGTCGGATGCCATCGAGCGCCCGTTCAACCCGGGGCAAAAGTGCTTGGGCGTTGATAATTGAGTTGTCCATGAAATTTGTTCGGCAATCAAGAAAAGGATTGCTCAATTAGGGTTTTTTTGCGCTTGGTCGGTGGCGGTGACTGGCTTCCTGTTTTTTCCAGCTCGCTACACGCTCACCTCTACCCGTTTTGTCTTCTCCACGTTCGCGTTCCGCACCGACACTTGTTGGGCCAGGGCCTCGGCCAGGTCGCGGAAGGCGGTCTTCGTGATGGGGTCGTCGTTGAGGAAGGCCGGTTTGCCCTCGTCGCCGGCTTCGCGGATGCCCTGCACCAGCGGGATTTCGCCCAGGAAAGGAACGTCGTATTTAGCCGCCAGGTCTTTGCCGCCGCCTTTTCCGAAAAGATAGTATTTGTTGCCGGGTAATTCATCGGGCGTGAAATACGCCATGTTTTCAACCACCCCCAACACGGGCACGTTGATCTGCGGTTGCCGGAACATCGCCAGGCCCTTCACCGCGTCGGCCAGGGCCACTTTCTGCGGCGTGGTTACGATCACCACCCCGGTTACGGGCACGGTTTGCACCAGGGTCAGGTGGATGTCGCTGGTGCCGGGCG
>JACMKY010000554.1 GCA_014379925.1 Cytophagales bacterium
CATTCTGAGCGATAGCGAAGAACCTTGTTAGAAGTTTGGTGTAAAACCCACAACAAGGTCCCTCCTAACGTCGGGATGACAATTGGACAGCTTGAAGGGAATAAGTAGAGAAATGCGGTGATCACCGGCTGGTCATTCGACACCAGGGTACCTTGTTGAGAGTTTGGTGTAGAACCCATAAAAGGTCCCGCCTGACGCCCAGGCGGCCCCGTCGGGATGAAAAATGGCGATTGAAAAAATACGGTAGTCTAACTGAAACTGAAAATCCAAACCCATGAAATACTTGCTTCTCCCCGTTTTATTGGCCGCCACCCACCTTCTATCTTTCGCCCAGAACCCCGCCCCGGCCAAGCCCCAGGCCCGGCCCGTCGTGCTGGTGGGCGGCACGGCGCACCTGGGCACCGGTCAAGTCATCCCGAACGCGGTGGTGGCTTTCGACCAGGGCCTGCTCACCGCCGTGGGCGACGCTTCGACGCCCTACGACAAAACCAACGCGGAGGTGATCGACGTAACCGGCAAGCACGTTTACCCGGGACTCATTGCCCCCAACTCCACGCTGGGTTTGCAGGAAATTGGGGCAGTCCGGTCGACGCTCGACGCGGCGGAAGTTGGCGGGGTGAATCCGCACGTGCGGACGATGATCGCCTACAACACCGACTCGGACGTCATTCCCACCGTGCGGTCCTACGGCGTTTTGCTCACGCAGGCAGTGCCCACCAACGGGGTGGTAGCGGGCTGCTCTTCGGTGATGGAACTCGACGGCTGGAACTGGGAAGATGCCGCCCACAAACGGGACGATGGCATCCACGTCAATTGGCCGCCTTTTTTCACGACGAGCGGCTTTTTCGAAGGACCGCCCACCATCAAGAAGAACGAAGCCCGCGAAGAGACGTTATCCGAACTGGACCGCCTCTTCAACGATGCCCAGGCCTACGCGCAACTTCCCCGGCCGGCGGTCACCAACCTCAAACTCGAAGCCATGCGCGGTCTCTTCGACGGAACCAAGAACCTGTACCTGCGCGCCAGTTTCGGCAAGGAAATCATCGAGGCGGTTGGGTTTGCCAAGGCACACGGCGTGAAGAAACCCGTGCTGGTCGGCGGTGGACAAGCGCACCTGGTAACGGAAGTGTTGAAGGAGAACAACGTGCCGGTCATCCTGGGCGAGACCCACCGCTTGCCCGCCCGCCCCGAGGACGACGTGGACCTGCCCTACAAGCAGCCCGCCCTGCTGCACCAAGCCGGCATTCTGGTGGGCCTGAGCTACGAAGGCGAATACTGGCGGGTCCGTAACCTGCCTTTTCTGGCCGGAACGGCCGCCGCCTACGGCGTGAGCAAGGAGGAAGCCCTGGCCATGGTAACGGCCAACACCGCCAAAATTCTGGGCATCGACAAAACCGTGGGTACGCTGGAAAAAGGCAAACACGCCACGCTGGTCGTATCGGGGGGCGACCTTCTCGATATGCGCACCAACCAGGTCGAGTACGCTTTCATCCGGGGCAAGAAGCTGGTTCTCGACGACAAGCAGAAGCAACTTTACCGCAAGTACAAGGATAAATACGGCCTGTGACCCGGACTGGTCACGGTTGTACCTCGCTCACCGGGCGGAAATTGGCGGGAACGGCCACTTCGTCCTTGGCGTAGGGAAAGATCTCGAGGATGTTGCTGGTGTTGATGTCGGTAATGTCGAACGGAACCAGCATGGTTTTCAGGCTCTCCTCAATCCGTTCGTACGCCTGCTTGGCGTTGGCCGCGCTCACCAGCATCACGTTGTTGACCTTCTTTTCCTGGCCGTTGCGTTCGTCCACCGTCACGTAGGTGACCTTGCACTTGAACCAGGTCTCGGCGTCGTCGTAATGAAACAAGTCGGCCAGCCGCATGCGCGACACGTTGACCAGATCGAACTCGCGATGGGTGCCGCTGAGCTCCTGGTGCAGCCGGGCTTCGGCTTCGGTAAACGACATGGCGTCGACCAGGTACGCTTCGTTGATGGTTTTAAGGCTACCGTTGTCGAGTTCTTTCTGGTAGCGGATCTTGCACTGGAACCAAATGGGCATGGTTGATAAAGATTGTAAGTTCGGCGTGGATCGAACCGTTTGACGTGGTTTAGCAGGAGCCAAACCTACGAATATTTTTCGTTTACCCGGCTGAATTGCCGTTGCAAAGCCTTTTCCAAATTGCTTATCGAACCAGGGGGGTAAAATGTCATTCTTCCGCAGGAACGCGGCGGCCACCTGGGAGCGCGGTCGAAAGACCCATCTCTCCCAACTGAAGCAAGGGGCTTTCGTCCAACTGACGCAATGGGGATACGCTGCGTTTTCTACGACAAGCTAGAGATTCTTTTCCAGGAAATCGGTCATCATGGTGTACAGGTGCAGCCGGGTGTTGCCGCCGGAAATGCCGTGGTTACGGTTGGGATAGTAGAAGGAACGGAACTGTTTGTTGGCCTTGATCAACGCGTTCTCCATCACCACCGCATTCTGGAAATGCACGTTGTCGTCGCCGGTGCCGTGGATAAGGAAGTACTTTCCTTTCAGCTTGTCGGCGTGGGTGACGGGTGAATTGTCGTCGTAGCCGCCGGGATTTTCTTGCGGCGTCTTCAGGTACCGCTCCGTGTAGATGGAGTCGTAGAACCGCCAGCTGGTCACGGGGGCCACGGCGATGCCAGCCTTGAAGTAATCGGCCCCGACGGTCATGCACAGCGACGCCATGTAGCCCCCGTAGCTCCAGCCCCAGATGCCGATGCGGGTGGCATCCACGTAGGCCAGGCCCGCCAGGTACTTGGCGCCCTCGATCTGGTCCTGCACTTCCAGCTTGCCCAGGTTGGCGTAGGTCGCCTTCTTGAATTCGGCCCCCCGACCCCCGGTGCCCCGGTTATCGACCGACACGACCAGGTATCCCTGCTGGGCGAGCAACTGGTGCCAGGTAGTCCGGCCTTCCTCCCACTGGTTCAGCACGGTTTGCGAGCCGGGGCCGCCGTAGACGTACATCAGGACGGGGTATTTCTTCTTCTCGTCGAAATTGGCGGGTTTGATCATCCAGCCGTTGAGGCTTACCCCGGTACTGGTATTGAATTGAAAAAACTCTTTCCGGCTCAGCGCGTACTCCTTCAGGCGGTTTTGCAGGGACTCGTTGGCTTCCACCACTTTCACTAATTTTCCCTGGGGGGCCTGGTGCAGACTCACCGTCGGAGGGGCATCGGCGGCGGAGTGATAGTCGAGGTAATACCGGAAATCGGGACCCAGGTCGATGCGGTGGGTACCGGCTTTTTCCGTGAGTTTCACCTTGTCTTTCCCCTCCACCGTGATGCGGTACAGGTGCCGTTCCAGGGGCGAAACCTCCGCGGAAGTGAAATACAGCGTCCGCGTTTTCTCGTCGATGCCGAGAAACTTGTCCACCTCCCAATCGCCGGCGGTGATCTGGCGAACCGGCTTGCCTGCCATATCGAAGAGGTACAAGTGCTTGAAACCACTCCGTTCGCTGCTGTGGATGAAGTGCTTGCCGTCCTTGAGGTACGTGAGATCGTCGGTAAAATCCAGGTCCACGAAGGTGGTGCTTTCTTCGGTCAGAACGGTGCTGGTTGCTCCGGTGCGGGCATCGGCGTGC
>JACMKY010000073.1 GCA_014379925.1 Cytophagales bacterium
GAGCCGTCCTTCGTCGATGGGGTCTTGTGCCTGGTTTTTGCGGGAGTGGCTTTCCAGAACCTGCTGCTTTTCTCGTGGTTCGAAGCCGAAACCGACCGGCGGGCCAACGAATCGTCGCTGGCCGTCCACTGGGGCAACGACCCGACCCGACGGGTGCTGAACGGGTTGGCCTGGGTGGTTCTTTTGCTGGCCGGACTCTCGTTCGCGTTGGCCCCGGATGTCCGGCCACGGGCGGTGGCGGCGGTGGAGGGGGCAATGGGGGCGGTGCTGTTCGTGATCAGTTGTTTCCCGGCTTACTTCGCCCGCCACAAAAGCTACCGCTGGGTGGGCGACGGGGTGTTCTGGTTGCCGTGGGTGCTGGGTGGAACCCTGTGGACGTATTGAAGGCATCCGCCGTTTTTTATCAGCTTTTGTCCAATTGTCGGCTGAAACCACGCGGATTCGCGTGCTTTTTCGCGTAGAATATTGCATAATGTGAAATTTATTTTCACATTATGCAATTGTTTAGTACGTTTGGGAAATGGTCATCATCGCCAAATCGACCCTTACCCGCTTCGCAGAAAGGGAAGGTTCGTCCCTGGTGCCCTTGATAGAATGGTACGATTTCGTGCGGGAAGCCGACTGGGCTAGTTTGGCCGACATCCGGAGCGATTTCAATTCGGTGGATTACGTAGGCAATGACCGCTACGTGTTCAATATCCGAGGAAACCACTACCGGTTGGTGGTGATGATCCACTTCAGTATCCGCACTGTCTACATCAAGTTCGTGGGCAGCCATCAGCAATACGACCGCATTGACGCTAAGACCATTGGTTTATGAGAATCGCATCGGAGAAAGAGTTGAAGGAAGCCTTCAACCGGTTTGATGGCCTGGTAGCGAAAGGCTTGGCAGGACATCCGGAAACGGAGCGTGAAGCCCGGCAATTGGCCCTGGCCATCCAGCAGTACGAGGACGAACATTACCCCTTTCCCAAGCCCACTACCCTCACCGGTATGATCGAGTTGAGGATGTACGAAAGGAAGCTCAAACAGAAGGACTTGGCCGATCTTTTGGGCGTAAACACCTCCCGGGTATCGGAAATATTAAATGGCAAGCGTCGGATCAGTCTGGAGGTGGCCAAGCGGTTGCGCAGCAAACTCCAGATTGATGCTGACTTTATTCTCGAGCACGCGTGATGCGGTTGCTTACCGGGCAAGTTCAAGCGGCACTACCACCTTTAGGAGATATTCGGGTTAGCGCCGGATGTCCGGCAACGGGAGGTAGCGGCGATGGAGGCGGTGCTGTTCGTAGTGGGTCGTCTCCCGGCTTGCTTCGCCCGCCACGAACGCTACCGCTGGGTGGGCGACGGGGTGTTCTGGTTGCCGTGGGTGCTGGCGGGTGCCCAATAGCCTTTCTGCCCGTACCTCCTAGCACCAACGCGTCACGAATCCTTGAAATCCTCCGCCAGCGTGAGTTTCACCATGCCAATGCGGGCTTCTTCCATCGAAAGGATGGTGAAGGTGAAGGGAGATTGGTGAATGACGTCGTTGATCTGGGGCAGGTCCTCGTTGACCGAGATGATGAAACCGCCCAGCGTATCGTAGTCTCCTTCGGGTAGGTTCCACGCGTATTTCTCGTTGAGGTAGTCGATTTCCTGGCGGGCACTCAGGATGTAGGTGTAATCGTCGAGCTTCTGCTCCACCCAGTCCTCGCTCCCGTCGTACTCGTCCTGGATTTCCCCGAAAATCTTCTCCATCACGTCCTCGATGCTCACCAGGCCCGAGGTGCCCCCGAACTCGTCCACCACCAGGGCCAGGCTTTTGCGCTCGCCGGTGAAGCGAACCAGCAATTCGCTGGCCAGCATCGTTTCCGGGATAACCATGATGGGCGTGAGCATGCTCGCTACGTTCCGCGGCTTTTTGAACAGTTCCAGGGCGTGGCAATAGCCGATTACGTTGTCAATTGTTTCCTGGTAAACCAGCACCTTGGAATGTCCGCTCTCCACGAACGTCCGGCGAACCAGGTCCATCGGGTCGTTGAGCGCCACGGCCGTCAGTTCGGTGCGGGGAACCAGGCAATCGCGCACCCGCACGGTCTTGAAATCCAGGGCATTGTTGAGGATGCGGGTGTCCACTTCGGATTCATCCGCATCCTCCTTTTTATTCAGGTTGTTGAGGTAGTGGTTGACGTCGGTGAGTTGGAAAGGCGGCTTCTCGTCCGAATAGCCCAGCCGGAAAATCCGGGTGATGACGAATTTGGCCGTATTGATGATGAGGGAGACCGGAATGAACAGGACGCCGTAGAGCAGCACCATGGGAATGGCGAAGAACGAGAGCAGTCCTTCGGCCCGGAGGGAAAACAGGCTTCTGGAAAGGAAATCCACCACCAGCAGCGGCAGCAACGCCAGCAGAACGAGCAGTCCGCCCAGGGCGAAGAAGCCGGGGTGGGTCGTTGCCGAATCGAAGACGGGTTGGAGTGCCGCCGCGACGCCCAGTGCGTACGCCACCAACGCCAGGGTGTGGCCGACCAGCGTGGTACCCACGAATTGCGCGGGGCGTTTGACGAGCGGTGCCAGCAGGTTGCCCGACAGGGTTCGCTGTTTGTGCTGTATTTCCAGTTGGGTTTTATTGGCGGCGAGGAAGGCCATCTCGATGCCCGAGAAAAAGGCCAGGGCCAGCAGCGACGCCGCGATGACCACCATCGGAAAAGTTTCCATCTACGGACGGGCGGGTTTGGGTGGCTTGCCGGAAAAACGGGTCGCGCGGCCAGGCTTCTTCGAACGGGAAGCGTTGGCCGCCGTTTTTTGCTTTCCTCCGCCAACGGCTACGCCGGTGCTGCCTTTGCCGGGCGGGGGAAGGGGCTCTTTCGTTTCCGGTTTCTTCCGCAGTTGGTAGACAAACAGCAAGCCCAGGCAAAACATAAAGAGCCAGTAGCTCTCCACCAACCCGACGGTGAAGGTCTGGTGCACCCCGATGATGAACAGGGCCACGGCCAGCGAGAACAAGATGGTGTCGGTCAGCTTCACTGCTTGACGTCGAAAATACCCGTCGGCTTTTGAATCTCGTAGGCGCTGAAATCCTGGCTGGTATTCAGGCCGTACCCCTTCAGTACTTCCGTTGGGGTGGTGATGGTGACGAACTTATCCGTGTGGATCTTTTTGGTAACGGGCGACCAGTTCAACGCTTCCGTCCGGATGGTTTGTCCCTTCTTCTCGTCCACGACCACCACGTTCCCGTAGACCGTGTAGAGGTTGGTTTCCTTCTTGTACTTTCCCCGGTCACTGCGCAGCGTGGCCGACACGGTGCCATCCTTGTCGTAAAACACGATGTTAACGCCCTTGGGATACATTTCGTCGCCGTTAAACATTTTCAACTGCCGGGCCGCGTTCATCTTCACCACCAGCCGCGCCGAATCGCTGTAAAGGGTTTCGATGGTGTCTACTTCCATCATCGGACCGCCGTATTCCTTGACGGGAGTTGGATTGGCGTCCTCCGACCCGCAGGCGCAAAGACCCAGCAGCACCCCAAAAGCCAGGACACCGGAGTGCCGGAATATCCGCGGGATGGCTGGTAACTGGAAAGGGTATACCTTCATTTTATCGAGCAAAAGTGTACCGAAATTCAAAACCCATTGTGTAGAATCAGGTGCACGCTCCTAAGTAATAAACAGTTATTCATTACGGATTCGAACGTCTACGCGCCACGTGGTCCCCAACGGGCTACGCGCCGCGTGGTCCCCAACGGGCCGATGTCGTTGAATGTAAAGCAAAACTCATCCACCCATAAACTCCCTTACTCATTTACTCAGTCAATTTTCCGTTTCAGGAACCACTGGTTGTCCCGCAGGGTGAAACCCAGGAACACCTTGAAATAATTTTCCTGGATGGGGCCGTTCGTTCCCCGCTGGCCGAGCGCAAACGACAGGTTCAGGTCCGAAAAGCCCCGGGCCATCGGCAAGGAGGTGCCCAGGCTCACGCTCCGGTCGTTGAGCTGCTGGCCGTTCACGTTGTAGGGCAATTGGGCGTAGTTGGCTCCCAGCCGATACGTCGCCCGCTTGAAGTAACTGCTGATCGAATTGGGATCGGGCGTGAATTCGCCCCCCACCGAAACCTGGTAAGTGTCGCTCAATTCCCCGTTCACGCCGAACGCCTGGTACTTCGACCACGGCTGGTAGGTCACGTCGGCCCCGACCGTCCAGCGGAACGGACTTTCGAGACTCAGGCCAAACTGGTACTGCGACGGCAGGAAGAGCGATCCGCCGGTGAGGTCTTCGAGCGTGTCGATGGTAACCGGTTGCTCCAGGGCGTCGCGGCGTTGGAGGGTGGTGAGGCGTTTGGCGTTCACGTCGGCGGCGAAGGTGTAGGTAGCCACGGCGTTCAGGTACAGTCTGTCCTTCAGGCGGAGCTGGTAGGCCAGACCCGGCTTGAAGGTGAAATCCGTCACGTTGGTTCTTTCCGTGAAAGCCACCTCATTGTTGCCGCCGCTTCCGGTCTGGATCTCGGAAGTGGCCTCCCGGTTGATGTTGCCGAACAGGAACGTAGCTTCCAACCCGGCGTAGAGGCTCTGCTGGAGGAGTCGCTTGGTGGGGTCCTTGGGATCGGAGCGGTAGGTATTGAGTACGTTCCAGCCGTTGGTGAGGTTGGCCTGGGTGATGCCGCCCGTTCCGCGGTAGGTGTAATTGACGATGTTGAAATCGGTGATGCCGCGGAAGAGCAGGCTAGTGGAGCGGGACGTGTAATCCACCCGGGAGTAGGGCATCAGCGAGAGTCCCAGGCTCCAGCGGCGTCCGGCCGGAAAAGCAAAGGACAAGTAGTTGATGTTGCCGCTCCGCACCTGCTGGGTCCGTTCGCCTTCGGTGAGGCCCTTGAAGTGCAGGAACATCCCGGCTTCAAAGAAGGCGATCCGGCTGCGCGCCAGCAGGGCCGGGTTGACGTGGTTGACGTGGAAGCCGTTGGCGTTGCTCACGCCCAGGCCGCCCATTCCGGCGCTGGGAATAAATCCGGGGCTGTACAAATCGCCGATGCCCAACACGGAGTAGGGGGAATTACCCACCGTTTGGGCGCGCAGCGTACCGGCGCCGAAAACCAAGAGAAGGGTAAGGACCCGTTTGACGTTCAAGGACATGGAAGGGAGAGGTTGTGCTGTAAAATGCGGTTGAGTCCGATAAGCACCAAATTTGGCACCACAAATATGCTTCCTTTTAGGCGGGTTTCAAAAAAAGCCGCGTCACCCCCGCAGGCCACTACCCGGAGCGGCCCGGCTCGCCGCGCGTACGCGTCGATGAGGCCGGTCAGTTCGGCGGCCGTTCCGTTGACCGCCCCGCTGAGCATGGCTTGGCGGGTAGTGCGGCCGATCAGGTCGACCTCCCCGGCGGTGGCCGGCGGTTCGAGCAGGGGCAACCGGGAAGTAAACGAATGCATGGCCCGCAATCGCATACGCAGGCCCGGAGAAATGCCGCCGCCGAAGTAATGACTTCGTTGATCGATGAAATCGTAGGTGATGCACGTGCCCAGGTCAATCACCAGGCAGTCGTCGTCGGGATACAAGGCCTTGGCGCCGACCGCGGCCGCCAACCGGTCGGTGCCCAGCGTTTCGGGCGTCTCGTAGTGGTTAACC
>JACMKY010000074.1 GCA_014379925.1 Cytophagales bacterium
ATCAAATCTACCTACCTGTAATCCATCGGGTATTGGCTCACCTCCGTTGTACTTTAGCAGAAAATTCCGATAAATAGGAGGCAACTTTAAGCCCAGCGTATTTTCCAGCTTGTTTATATCAGACTCACTGACCGGTTCTTTTTGTCCAACCATTTTCATAATGCTCCTTTTAATGGGCGGATGCAGATAACCGGTTTAACCTCTTCCAAAGTTTGAATCTTCTTTCAGCAAATAACTGGTACTGCGTCCTCCGGCGGAATCCTTCAGCAGTACCCCCTGATCAATCAGGCTTTGTATATCCCGCGTTGCCGTATCCTGGGAGCACTTAGCGATTTTTGCCCACTTGGAGGAGGTCAGCTTGCCCTCAAAGCCATCCAATAGTTTATTAAGCATCAGGCGCTGACGGTCACTGAATGGCTTTGCCGCATTCTCCCGCCAAAAATGGGCTTTCTTCAGCACGCCAGCCAGCGTGTGCCCGGTGGCTTCCAACCCCCGGTTCAGGCAGGCAAGAAACCATTCCAGCCACGCCGTGATGTCCAATGTGCCTCGCTGGGTTTTTTCCAGCGTCTCGTAGTAGGCGTTGCGTTCCTGTCGAATCTGAGCCGACATACTATAAAAACGTTGGGTGGTTCCGTCCGCGCGCGCTAGTTGCATATCCGCAATCGTGCGGGCAATCCGGCCATTGCCGTCATCAAAGGGATGGATGGTGAGGAACCACAAATGAGCGATCGCCGCCTTCAGGACCGGATCAATCGCCATCTCAGCGTTGAACCAGTCGATAAATCGCCTCATCTCTTTTTCGAGAACGTCCGCATCGGGTGCAACAAAGTGAACCCGCTCCCGCCCCATCGGGCCGGAAACTACCTGCATGGGGCCAGTTCGGTTATCTCGCCAGGCACCTATTCTGATTTTTTGCGTACCCCTGCGTCCAGCCGGAAACAGGGCCGAATGCCAACCAAATAAACGATCTTCGGTAAGCGGCTGATTGAAATTCTGAATTGCATCCCCCATCATCTCAACCACCCCCTCCACGTTTCGATCCGCGGGAATCAAACCGGCGATATCCATGCCCAGGCGGCGAGCAATCGAAGAGCGAACCTGGTCAGGATTGAGTATTTCGCCTTCAATTTCGTTCGATTTCAGAACGTCGAGCGTCAGATTGTGCAGCACCGCTTCGGCCCGCAGATCAAAACCTAAAGTTTCCATCCGGCCAATTAAACGCCCCTGACGATGGCGAACCGTTCCCAAAAGTGGTTCTAGGCTTGATGGGCTCCAAATGAACGCTGGCCATTCGGCACGTTGGTAAATATACAAAGCCATTCTCCGCAATTTATGCGGTAAATATCGGGTTTATTCTCCGCACTAACCAGCCTACCTTTGCATTCTACCCGGAGAATAGAATCGGCTTTACTATCTCCGTTACCGCTGGGCAATCCGGTTGCTGAACGTGCTTTTTCCGCGGTCGAGGAAAGCGGCGAACTTGGCCGCGTCCGGTTCGTAGCCGATCGCCTGGGGCAGCAGGTCGTTGCCGTCGCTGTCGAGTAGGCGGTAGTAAGGCTGGGCGTTGGCGCGGAAACGGGTGAGTTGCAGGTCGAAGTTTTGCGCCCCGATGGTCTTCTTCAGCCGGTTGTCGTAGGGAGACGTGTACCATTCCGACGCGGGCAATTCGCGTTTCTCGTCCACGTAGAGCGACACCACCACGTAGTCGTTGCGGAGGCGGCTCAGCACCGGCGGCTCCGACCAGACGCGGGCTTCCATCTCGCGGCAGTTCACGCAGCCGTGCCCGGTAAAATCCAGGAACACGGGTTTGCCCACTTTCTTGGCGTAGGCCAGCCCTTCCCGGTAGTCGAAGAAGCCCGGCAAGCCGTGGGGAACCTTCAGGAAGTCGGCGTACTTGGGCTTGTCAACCGGTTCGCCCGATCGCGGGCCGCCCGGTTGCGACGCGGTTGCGTAGCGGGCCGCGCTCAAGTCGAAGTCCTGCGTGGTTTGCGGGGGCAGCAATCCGGCCAATGGTTTGAGCGGAGCGCCGAAGAGGCCCGGCATTAGGTAGACCACGAACGAAAATGCCCCGATGGCCAGCACCAGCCGGGGCACGCCCACGCTTTTGAGCTCGCTGTCGTGGGGCAGTCGGAGCTTGCCCAGCAGGTAGAAGCCCACCAGGGCGAACAGCACGATCCAGATGGCCAAGAACACGTCGCGGTCGAGCAGGCCCCAGTGGTAGACCTGGTCGGCGTTGCTGAGGAACTTCATCGCCAGGGCCAGTTCCAGAAAGCCCAGCACCACCTTCACCGAGTTGAGCCAGCCACCCGACTTGGGCAGGCTCTTGAGCCAGGACGGGAAAATGGCGAACAGCGTGAAGGGAATGGCAAAGGCCGACGAATACGCCATCATGCCGAGGGCGGCCCGGAACTTCTCGCCTTGCGAGGAAAGGATGAGCAGTTGTCCGGCAATGGGAGCCGTGCACGAGAACGACACCACCGCCAGCGTGAGGGCCATGAAGAAAATGCCGTACCCGCCTCCCCTCTCGGATTGGATGTCTGCCTTGGTGGCCAGCGAACCCGGCAGCACAATCTCGAACAAGCCCAGAAACGAGAGACCGAACACCACCAGAATGGCAAAGAAGAGCAGGTTGGGCAGCCAGTGGGTGCTGAAGGCGTTGGCGGAGTCGATTCCGAAAAGGCCGGAAAACAACAGGCCGATGGCGGTGTAGATGGCGATGATGGAAAAGCCGTAGAGCAGCGCGTTGAGAATGCCCTTCGCCCGCGAGCCGCTCTGGTTGGTGAAATAGGAGACGGTGAAGGGAATCATCGGGTATACGCAGGGCGTAAGCAGCGAGAGCAAACCCGCCCCGAAGGCCCACAGCAGGAAGCCCGCCAGTGACCCGCCCCCTTCCTCGGCAGTGGTGGCCACCGGGGCGGGAGCCGAAACGCCCGGAGCCGGTGTGCCGGCGGCAGCAGCGCTTTCGCCGGCTTCGTCCGCCGGGGTTAACGGGGCGGACGGCGCGGGCTTCGTTGCCGGGGCAGTTGCCGAAGCACTTCCGTCGGGGCGGCCATCCTTGGCCGGCAGGATTTTGCCGCCTGGGCGGACCACGATCCGATCGAACTTAAATTCGCCGTCGAGCGGGATGCAGCGACCGTCTTTTTCCGTGCAGGCCTGGTATTCGTAGGTGCCTTCAATGACCGGGTCGGGTTTCAGCACTTTCACCGTCTGCCGGAACTCCGCCTTGCCCGTGAAGTAAATGATCTCCCCGTCCCAGAGGGCTTCGTACTTCTTTTTGGTGCCCACGGGCTTCATCTTGCCGACCAATTGGTAGGTATCGTTGGGCTTGAAGGCAAACGTGGTGGGCAAGGGACCCAGGTCCGGATCCAGGTCGGAGGAATACACGTACCAGTCCGGATCGATCACGGCGGTGAAGACCAGTTCGGTTTGGTCCCCCACGTCCACTTCGGACTTCGAGACGGCGAAGGCCCACTGGGCGGGTTGCAGGATCTGGGCCCCGGCCGAAAAAGTGGATAACCAAGTGACCAATGCCAGTGCAATGCGTTTTTTCATCGGCTCCATTCGTAGAAATTTACGTTTGAGTTTGGACTATAACAGCAGCGACCAGAAAAGATTTCGCTTAGAACGAGATGCCTCCTCACAAACTACCGAATTCTTTTCGGAGTCCAACGTTTGCCGGCCAGAAACCGGGTTACTGACGGTCAAATACAACCCTGTTCCGACTTCGCCGTAAGTAGCGGATAACTTACTTTCTATTTTCCATGAAAAACTTTTTTTTGCCCCTGTTGGCCGTGTTGTGCGCTTGCCTGACCGCCCGGGGTCAGTACAAGAGCGTTACTTTTGACTACGAGCGTTCGGCGTTTAACGAGGGTCAGCCCTTGCCCGCCGAAACCTACTTCACCGTGAGCGGGGAAGTGACCCCCGACGTGGAGATGGTGGAAATCCGCATTATGTCGAAGTCGTCGGCCAAGGAAAACGAACCCCTCTACAAAGCCCTCTGGAAACGGGCCCCGGTGGGCGAAGGAAACACGTTCCAGGTGCCCATTTCGTACAAATTGCGCTCCGACGCCGAATACGACTTCCGCATCGCCTACTATAAGGTGATTGATTCGACCGGCAACGGGCAATTCCGGGCGCAACTGTTCAACTACCTCGACAAGTACGTCGACCAGAGCCTGGACGTGGAGAAAAACCGCATCCGGCTCAACACCCCACCGCACCAGATCGTCCGCGACCTCAACAAAATCGTCGAACGCGCCACGCTGTACTACAACAACCGGAGCAACATCGGATTTCCGGGTTTCTCGGATATGGTCCTGCGCGGTCTGGAAGGCCTCCAGAACAAGAACCTCGCCCCCGGCCAGTACAACCAGAATCCGGATTCGGCCAGCAGCAAGCAACAGATGAAAAGCCAGTACGCCGATGAAGAAATTGAAGCCGTCAAGGAAATGGTGCACGGCGAAGTGAACACGATCCTGAACACGCAGCTGGTCACCGTCACCGACAGCAAGGACATCAAGAACTACCGGACGGAAAAACTCAAAAGCTCGCTGACGCTCAACTTCGGTTACGGCGGGGTGTACTTTGACGGCGACATCAACAACCTCTCCTACGGAGACGGCTTCTACGCCGGGGTGTCGTTTCCGTTCGGCAATTCGGCGTTTGCTTCCAAGTTCCTCAGCCGAACCACGTTTTCGGCGGGGGTATTCCTGAAAAACTTTTCCAACCTCGAAGGGCAAACCATTTCCGGTCCCGTTTTGGGACGTCCCCTGTACGTCGCACTGGGGTATCCCATCCTGGATTTCCTGCGCTTCAACGCCGGCGCAACCGTGCTGCAGAATTCCAGCACGGCGCCCAGCGGAATCAACCTTCAGCAGGTGTTTCTGCGGCCCTACGTGGGCCTGAGCGTGGACGTGAACGTGTGGTTGGGTCTCGGTAAAAACAAATTGTGAGTATGAAAACCACCCTCATCCCGCGGGGCGTCACTCCGCTCGGGCGGTACCCGGCAAAGATGGCCGCGTTTTTTCTGGTTCTGCTCTCCTTCGCCGCCCACGCCCAACAGCCGTACTACGATTGGCGCATCGGCGGCGGCGTGGGCCTGATGGCTTACCAGGGCGACCTGAGCTACCGCCTCAACACCACCCAGTACCACTTTCCGGCGTATACCCTGTTCATCGAAAAAAAAATAAGCCCCTCCCTGGGTATTCAACTCAACGGTACGTTGGGAAAGATTTCGGGCAATGACCGCACGCAAAACTGGCAAGGAAACCCGGTAATGGACAATCCGACTTACGGCCGCGCGCTTAATTTTCAGACCGACGTCCGTTCAGCCAGCCTGTTGCTCACCTACCATTTCGACAACGGACGGCTGTTGGGTCGGTACGTTCGGTTGGCTCCGTTCCTCTTTGTCGGCGTCGGCGTAACGGATTTCGCGGTGTACGGCGATTTGTTTTACGCCAATGGC
>JACMKY010000555.1 GCA_014379925.1 Cytophagales bacterium
ACCACCATCCGTCCCGGCTGGATGAGCACGAAGACCATGCCCACGCGGTTGGTGTAAGTCGGCTCCTGCGCGAAAACCGCGGCGGTTGGCAGTAAAAAAAGAGCAAGCCAGCGCATAATCACGGGTCCCATGGGCAGCTTGTCTGGCCTCGCCTGAATGATGAGGGTTGAACGATCATTTTCCCCATTCGTAAACCACCACTCCCTTTATTTTGCCTCATTGCTAAACCAAATGCCCGCCAGCGGAAACAGAGAGTCCTTGCCCGTGGCTTTGTCGTTTTTGAAGACGAAATAAAGGTCGTGGACCCCGCTGGTTTCCTTGATGGCTACTTTGGACGGAATCGTTTTCGCGTTGCGGTCATTGACGGGAGGGCGACCCCAGAAGGCATCCGCCCCGCCGGGCATCCGCTTGATGTTGAACTGTTCCGCTTTTACCTCCGTTTCGCCCAGCAATTCACCGGTGGGAGAATCCAGCCGGATTTCAACCCTCCCCCCGACGTAAATGTCGTACAGGTGCCAATTGGGTCTTAATTCCACCTGTTTGATGGCGGTCATATCCACTTTCCGAAAGCCGATGGACGAGTTGGGTTTGGTGGTCAGGAACGTGTAATCGTCGAGTTGATCGCGCACGGCGCCCCCCTCAATGGTATCGGCATCGGTGGGAATCAGCTGCGGGCTGCGCAAAACCACGGTGCTTGCCGAGGTTTGGGCGGGTACTTTGGTGGCCTTGTCGGTATAGGCCGCCCGTAGAATATAGGTTCCTTTGCCATTGTCCCCGGCCGGTATTTGGGTGGTATAGGTGCCGCTTACCGGCCGGGTGCTCACCGCCTGGTTGTTGATGTTGAGGATGTATTTCACCATCGTACGGGCGTCGTGCTCACTGAGGGACGGGTGGGCTGGCATGCTGGCCTCTCCCCACGCCCCGGCGCCCCCGCTGCGAACTTTCCTGGTCACGCGGTCCAGCGCTTCCGGATCGGCCTGGTACTTGGTGGCGATTTGGGCGTACGCCGGACCAACCACTTTGGTGGTGGCATTGTGGCAGTTGCTGCAGTCGCTCTTGCCGATCAACGCCCGGGCCACCGCGTACTGGGTGGAAGCATCCACGCGTGGCAGGTCCAGGTCGGCCGGGTCAAACCCTTCGGAAGCGTAGTCGATGCTGACGGCCACCTGCGCCGGGGTGATGGCACCATCCGCCAGGCTCCCGTCTTCCTTATCACGTACCTCTACCTGGTAGTCAACGGTTTGGTCGGCGAAGAAGAAATCCCGGTTGCCGCTCAGTTTCAAGGTGACCACCGGCGGTTCGTTGCCGGCGACGATCCGGAGGGAATTGGTGTTTTTGGCTCCTTTCGAATCGGTTACCGTGAGGGTAGCCACGTAAACCCCCGCCTTGTCGAAGTCAACGACCGGGTTGGCGGTGGCAAATACGCGCGGCGCACTCCCCCCGGACGAAGTTACTTTCCACTGGTACTTCAGGGCATCGCCGTCGTAGTCCTTGGTACCCGCCGACGACAAGGTGACCCGGAGCGGCAGCGCGCCACCCCGTTGGCTGGCTCCTACCTGCACCACCGGTTTGCGGTTGCCCGCGTTGTATTCGATGCGGACCAGCCGGGCTTCGACCGGGGATTTGGCGGTGTTGCCGCCGTATTCCAACACGTACAGATCGCCATCCGGACCGAACTTGAGGTCGATGGGTTGCCTCGGGTGGTAATCCGGCGCGAAGCGTTCCATGGACTGGTAATGGCCGTCCGCATCCAGGGCAATGGCCATGATCCAGAAACGGGACAGGTCGGCCGCCAGCCACTTGCCTTCGTAGTAGGCCGGGAACGGACGCTTGGGCGCTTTGAAGTCGGATCGGTGGTAGATCGGGCCTCCGATGGCGCAACGGGAGCTGGACCCCACCAGGGGAAATTTTTCCGAAAAGGCGTACGGATAGTAAACCAGGGCCGGTTGGGCCGGTGGCAGTTCGTTCAAACCCGTGTTGTTGGGCGAACGGTTGATCGCTTTGTTCGGATCCTGCTTGGGTCCGGGCTGGTTGGTGGCGTAGTCATACATCGGATAGGCGTAGTTATCACCGACGAAGTAGGGCCAGCCGAAGAACCCGGGTTGGCGGGCCTGGTTGAATTCATCGTATCCCCGCGGGGCGTTCTCGGTATCCACGTCGGCATCCGGCCCGATTTCGCCCCAGTACAGCCAGCCGGTTTTGCTGTCGAGCGAAGGACGCCAGGCGTTGCGGGTGCCCTTGATGTAGAGTTCAGGCCGGGTCTTGGGCGTTCCTTTCGGGAACAGGTTGCCCTCCGGAATGGTGTAGCGGGCTTCCCCCGCGGTTCCATCCGGTTCGGGGTGGATGCGCAGAATCCCTCCGCGGAGGTCATTGGTGTTGGCGGCTCCGCGCTGATCATCCCAGGTGCGGCGGCCGGGGCGTTGGTCGGTCTGGGAAAAATAGGAATTCCCGCTGTTGTTGCCGATGGTGATGTACAGGTTGCCCTTCGCGTCCCAGGTCATACCCCCGCCGGTGTGGCTGGTGGCTTCCCGGTCGGCCGGCACTTCCAGCAACAGCTGCTGGGAGTTCTCCACCAGTTCGTCGTCCACCAGTTTCCAACGGGTGAGCCTGAATTTGCTTTCGGTGGGATGGGCGTAGTAGAGGTATATCCAGTGGTTGGTGGCAAAATTCGGGTCCATGGTAAATCCCACCAGACCCTGTTCGTTTTCGGTAAAGACCGGCAAGGTAGCGAGCAGGTTGACCGTTTGGGTAGCCGGATCGTACTTCTTGAAGCCGCCTTTCCGTTCGGCGATGTAAACGCTGCCGTCTTGCCGCACTTCAAACACCATCGGCTCATCCAGCGACGCCTCCGGGGTCAGTACGACGGGGGTAAACCGGTTGTTTTCCGGTTTACCGGGTTGTTCGGTGAAAGCGGAAAGAAGGCCACCCGCCGTAAAGAGCAGGAGCAATAGCAACTTGAGGATTGGTCGGTAGCCTGGCATAATAAGCAGTTCTAAGCTAGAAGTCGTAAGGCATGCGTAGCCGTAAGTGGTAAATCTCTCAACAAACTACTGATCAAATGCTTAAATCAAAAAAGCGAGGAGATTGTTTCAAGTTACGAACTCAATGTACACCGTGAAATAGTATTATAATCGTTTTAAACGAAGATTTCAAGACAACCGTCCTCAAAATGATCGAAAACAACCGAATCACCGACGAGACATCCGTAGGCTTCCTTCTTTTTGGGTGGGCATTCATACCCAGTCCGCAACAACCGACCCTGGTTGCTTGCCTGACTACCGGTTCCGGACGTTGGTTGATCACGCTTCGCACTACTTATGACTGACAACCGTTTAATTGTAAGCCGGAATTCTTTACTTTTAGGCTTCATTCTGACTGCTTCACTGCCATGGAATTACTCAAAATTCGGGTCCCCCAGCCAGTTGTCGAAGCCCTGCAGTTCCGGCTTTCTTTCAAACCTTTCGTGGACTATTTGCAGAAACAGAAGCAACGCGTTCCGCGGCAAGCCGGAATTACTTCCCTGTATGACCATCTCATTGCTAAGTTTACCCCCTTTCTTTCGCTGCTTCAACCCGTAGAAGAGGTGCTCATTACTCCGCCGTTGGAAGAGCTGCTGCAACTGATCAAGTTCAGTGTGTTGCCTTTAACCGACCAGGAGGACGAAGTTCCTTATGCCATCGGTTTGCCCGGTCACCTGATAACGCTTTTTCACTATTCGGAAGCGTTCGGGCAACTGATGGGCCAGCCGGAAGACTTTCTTCCCGAGGCCGCTCTTCCCGTCATCCGGCAGGATGCCCTGCGTTCATTTTACCAGTTGGTTCTGGAAAAATGCTACGGGGTTTCAACCGGCACCGATTTCTGTCCTTTTTTTACTTTCCAAACCAACGCGGGGAACCTTACCAGATACTACCGGATGCGAATCGACTTCCGGTTCCTGGAACCACACCTGGAAAAGCAGTTGCCCCCCTTGCAACCGGCGTGGCTTGCGTTCGCGAAAGAAAGTCGCGGGGTGCCGCCCAGCGGGGTGCCGCCCAGCGGAACGCCGCCCGGCGGAATCGTGGCGGAGTTACCGGTTGGCTTGCCCCTCGAGCAGTTTACCTTCCACGGGGTTTGTCTTTTTTTCATTGAAGACATTACGGAGGAAACGGCCCTGCGGGACTTGAGAGAAGTGTTTGTGCACCTTCAGACGGAACCGGAAGGCGGCATTTACCAACGCTTCGAAAAAGGCTTGCGGGACCTGTGCGGCCAGTCCGACCTGGAAATTGGCGTAACGCCTTTTCTTCAGGTCAACGGCAATTACGTGCATCATTCGACCTATACCTCCCGCAGCATCTTTTTGAAATATTCGGGCCTGCACATTGATGCCTTAAGCAAGTCGGAGGTTCAGCAAATGATCACCGGCTTGGTGAGCGATCCTCGTCCCCGGGTGTCTCCTGATTTGACCGGGGCATCGGAGCCCGCGCAACAACTCCTTTACGGGAAAGGCTTCCGCAGTCTTATCCTCTACCCCATTGTGGTTTCCAATCAGGCGTTGGGGATGCTTGAAATCGGGAGTGTCCATCCGGCGGCGCTCAATGGTGAAGTGCTTCAAAAAGTGGAGCAAGCCATTCCCATGGTGACTGAACTGCTGCTCTACCAGATCAACCAGTTCAAGGCCCGCATGGAAGGCATTGTTCACCAAAAGTTCACCTCCCTGCAACCTTCCGTGGCGTGGAGGTTTACGGAAGCCGCCTGGGTGTATTTGCGCCAGGGCGGCGAGAAAGTTTCGGAAGACGAATCTACCCGGGTATTCTTTCCCGGCGTATACCCTTTTTACGGAGCCATTGATGTCCGTAACTCCTCCGTTGAACGAAATCGGGCGATTCAACGGGACCTTACCCGACAACTTCGCTGGGTGGGGGAGATTCTGCAAACGCCCGGCCCTCCGGATAAGGAGGAGATGACGCAAGAATTGCTAACGAGGAATCAGTACTGGGAGAGTCGTCTGGATCGATTATGGACTCCGGAAGACGAAGTTCAAGTGACTGCCTTCCTGGCTGATGAGGTCCATCCGTGCTTCCAGGGCCTGTCTGAACAGCCCGCCGTGGCAACCCGGCTTCAACCGTATTTTAACCACACCGATGCCACGACCGGTCTGTTTTACCAGGCGTACCGTGCCTACCAGGAAAGCCTGAAGCAAATCAATGACACGGTCAATGACTATCTCGAGCAGGCAGAAAAACAACTACGGACCCTCTATCCGCACTACTTTGAGAAGTTTCGAACCGACGGGTTGGAGTACAATCTGTACATTGGGGAATCGATTGCTCCCTGGCTGCCTTTTCGCCCGGATCACCTGCGGCAACTACGCGGCTGGCAACTCGCTTCCATCGTTGCCATGGCCCGGCTCACCCACCAACTGCGATCGGCCTTGCCGTTACCCTTGCAGACGACTCAGCTTATTCTGGCCCATTCCCGTCCCGTCGACATCCAGTTTCGGTTGGATGAACGCCGTTTCGATGTGGAGGGCGCTTACAGCATCCGTTACGAGATAATCAAAAAGCGCATTGACAAAGCCTGCGTCAAAGGTACCCAGGCGCGGCTAACCCAGCCCGATACCCTCGCCCTGGCGTATACGACGAGTCAGGAAGTAAATGACTACTTGCCTTTTATCAACACGTTGCAGGAGCGGGGCGAGTTACTTCCGAGCATAGAATTTCTTGAGCTGGAGCCCCTGCAAGGCGTTTCCGGTTTAAAGGCGCTGCGGTTGAACATCAATTATCGTCCCTTGCCCGATTAAGAAGGTGTTTGAACTTGCGCAATGACATTCACGCGTGACTGGTTTTCAACAACCCAGTGAGCAGGCCGGAGGGTGGGTTTCGTGGGGCTTACTCCGTACGCAGTGATTTCACCGGATTGGCCAGGGCCGCCTTAACGGCCTGATAGCTCACCGTCAGGAGCGTAACAACCAGCGCACCGGCGCCCGAGGCGGCAAAAATCCACCAGGAAATCTCGGTGCGGTATTCGTAGTTCCGGAGCCATCCCGAGAGAAAATAGTGGGCCGTTGGCGCCGCAATGACAAAGGCGATGGTGATTAAATAGATAAAGTCGTTACACAGAAGCTGCCAGAGGTTGACAACCGTCGCCCCCAGCACCTTGCGGATGCCGATTTCCTTGGTGCGCTGTTCGGCCGTGAACGAAGCCAGGCCGAACAAGCCCAAACACGAAATGAGGATGGCCAGCGAAGCAAAGAAGGTAGCCAATTTGCCGATGCGCTCTTCGGAAGCAAATTTCAAGGAATACCCCTGATCCGCGAATTGATAGTCGAAAGGAGTGGAAGGAACAACTTTCTTGAAGATAGCTTCGATTTTGGGTAAGGCTTCCGCGGTACTCACCATTGGATTGAGTCGGATGTTGATCCACCCGTATCCGTCTTCCAGGAAAAAAACCATGGGAATCGTCGGTTCGTAGGGCGAATGCACCACCATGTCTTTGATCACGCCTAGAATGGTGAAGACTTGGGCCTTGCGCCACCCAGGGGCCCAAGTTACAACTTCTCCCACCGGATTCTTTAACCCCATTCGTTTGGCAAACGATTCGTTGATCACCAAGCCGGAGGAGTCGGTGGTGCGTTCCCGGGAGAAGTCCCTTCCCGCCACGAATTGCCAGCCCACCGTTTTGCCATATTCCGCGGTGACCGACTGGGTAGCCGGATTAGGATTGTGTTTCGGGGTCAGGTCTTTGCCCTTCCAGCTAAAGCCTCCGTTGTATCCCTTCATATTGGTTGTCGAACTCCTTGATTGGGCCACTTCGTACACTACGCCGGTACGCTGAAGCTCGCTTCGCAGCACCTCATGCTTGCCGTTGAAATCCGCCGTTTTCTTTTCCATCAGCAGCAGGCCCTCCCGGCTATAACCCACCGGGCGATTCTTGGCGTGTTCAATTTGCCGGTAAACGATGAGGGTGCTGATGGTGAGGGTGACCGAAACGGTGAACTGCACAACGACCAGTACCTGACGGGGAACGGTTGCCAACCGCCCCACCCGGAAGGTTCCCTTCAACACTTTCACTGGCTGGAAAGAAGACAGGTAGAAGGCCGGGTAACTGCCCGCCACGAAGCCCGTCAACAGAATACAACCCAGGCTGATCAGCCAGAAATAAGCATTGGCCCAGGGCATCCGCATTTGCTTGGCCGCCAGGTCATTGAACCAGGGCAACGAATAGGTTGCCAGCCAAAGGGCCAGCCCGAAGGCCAGCATAACCACCAGGAAAGATTCGGTCAGGAATTGCCTCACCAGTTGACCACGCCCGGAGCCGATGGCTTTGCGAACGCCCACTTCCTTGGCCCGCTTTTGGGAGCGCGCCGTCGAGAGGTTCATGAAGTTGATGCAGGCCAGCAGCAGGACGAAGACGCCGATCAGGCCGACCAGCCACACCATTCGAACCGGTCCCTGGTCATCCAGGTCATAGCCCCCGTACAAGTGCCACTTGTCCATCGGAAGCAGGTAAATTTGGGGTTGTCTGGCCACTTGTTCTTGCCTGCCGTCCAGGTTTCTGATCTGGTTGAGTTCAGCATCTTTGATGATGGCGGAAACCCGATCAAAATCGGAACGCCGCCCGTCGGCACCGGGTGGAAGTTGAGCGTAGATCTCGAGGAACCAATTGTCCCATTGTTGTTCCTTTACCCAGGCATTGACCGAAACCCACAGGTCGAAGGGTGCCAGGAACTTCACCTCGTGAAATGCCGTGTTGCGCGGTAAATCTTCGTAGACCCCCGTTACTTTCGCATCCAGGTCGGCGTTGATCCTGACGAGCTTGCCCAGGGGATCGGCCTCTCCGAAGAGGGCTCGGGCCGTGGACGCCGAAAGCAGGATCGAATGCGGGTC
>JACMKY010000556.1 GCA_014379925.1 Cytophagales bacterium
CTCTCATCAAGGAGCGCATGCAAACCATTCCAGGCGACAAACGGGACGGCATTGCGGGAGAAAAAAAGTACGCCATGCGGTTGCGGAACGATCCGGCGAAACTGTCGGCTTATCAACTGACTCATTCGGATGTCGAGCAAGCCCTGCGGAAGGAAAACGTGGATTTGCCATCGGGCCGCATTGAAGGCGACCGCAACGAATTGACCGTTCGGACCCTGGGGCGGCTCACCAAGGAGGACGACTTTAACCGCATGATCGTCAAACAGGAGCGCAACAGCATCATTCGGTTCCAAGACATTGGCTACGCGGAACTGGGGGCGGAAAATGAACGGACGGCCATCCTTAACAGTCTGAAGGGAAATTCCGCCGTGATCGGCGTGTTTGTGGAACCCCAGCGGGGAGCCAATGCCGTCGCAATTGCCGATGAGTTTTACCGCCGACTCAAGGAGTTGCGCAAGGAAATTCCGGTTGAGTATGAACTCACCATTGGAAAGGACTTCACCGAACCGATTCGCGATTCGATCGCCGAAGTGGAAAACACCCTCTTCATTGCCTTCGGACTGGTCATTCTGATTCTGTTCCTCTTCCTGCGCGATTGGCGCTCCACCATCATTCCGGTCGTCGCGATTCCGGTGTCCATTGTTTCGGGCTTCTTTATTATGTACGTAGCCGGTTACACCATCAACATTCTGACCTTATTGGCCTTGGTGCTGGCCATCGGACTGGTGGTCGACGATGCCATCGTCGTACTGGAGAACATTTACGCCAAAGTGGAAGCGGGGATGTCGCCCCTGGAGGCCGCCTTTAAAGGGTCGTCGGAAATCTATTTTGCCGTCATCTCAACCACCATCACGCTGGCCGCCGTTTTCCTGCCAATCCTGTTTCTGCCGGGCATTACCGGCAAACTCTTCCAGGAATTTGCGGTGGTGGTGGCCGGTTCAGTGCTGGTATCGGCATTCGTGGCCCTGACGCTTTCGCCGATGATGAGCGCTTATCTGCTGAAACGGCACGACCAACCCAACTGGCTGTATCGCACCACCGAGCCTTACCTGGTAGCCTTGAACCGGGGTTACGAAAAATCGTTGGGTTGGTTTCTGCACTACCGGTGGGCAGCTTTCCCGACGTTGATGGTTACGTTCGGGCTGACCTATTTCATTGGCAAGCAGCTGCCTTCGGAACTGGCTCCGCTGGAAGACCGCTCCCAGATCAGTCTGGTCATGATCGCCCCGGAAGGCTCCTCCTACGAGTACACCGAAAAGTACATGAACGAGATCGCCCGGTTCTCGGTGGATTCCACGCCGGGCTTGTTCCAGACGTATTCCATTCTGGCCTTGACCTTCGGCCCCCCGGCTCCGGTGAACATTGCCATTCAGAACACCTTCCTCAAAAAGGCCGACCAACGGACCAACACCCAGGCGGAGGTATTCGCGGCGTACGCCCGAAACAGCCAGCAGTTCCGGGGCGTGATGGTCTTCCCGGTTCAGCCGCCGACCATCGGGAGCCGGTTTGGGCAGGCCCAGCCCGTTCAGTACGTATTGCAAGGCACGAATCTGGCGGCCCTCACCGACGTGCTGCCAAAATTTCTGGAACAAGCCCGCCAAAGCCCGGTTCTGCGGTTCGCCGATTCGGACCTGAAAGTTAACAAGCCGGAATTGGTGCTGGAGATCAACCGCGACAAAGCCGCTCAATTAGGCATTTCGGTCGCCGAGATTGCCCGTGGCTTGCAATTGGCCCTGAGTGGTCAGCGGTACGGCTATTTCATCAACAACGACCGTCAATACGAGGTAATCGGTCAACTGCAACGTCAGGACCGCGATACCCCCTACGATTTGAAAGCCATGTTTGTGCGCACCCAATCCGGGGATATCGTGTCGCTCGACAACCTGGTTTCTTTCCGGGAAAGCATCAGCCCGGCGGCGATTTATCGCTACGATCAGTCCATTTCGGCCACGGTTTCGGCGGGTCTGGCACCGGGCAAAACCATTGGCGACGGCGTGGCCGAGATGGACCGGATTGCCCAAAAGGTATTGCCGCCGACCATCAAAACCTCGCTGGCCGGTGAATCCCGGGATTTTGCCGAAAGCTCGTCGAGCCTGCTGTTCGCCTTTGGGTTTGCCCTGGTGCTGATTTACTTGGTGCTGGCGGCTCAGTTCGAAAGCCTGATCGATCCGTTTATCATTCTGCTCACCGTACCGATGGCTCTGACGGGGGCGTTGCTCAGCCTGTGGGCATTTGAGCAGACCCTGAATATTTTCAGTCAGATTGGCATCATTACCTTGATTGGTCTGATCACCAAGAATGGCATCCTGATTGTAGAATTCGCCAACCAGCGCAAAGCGGAGGGAATCAGTACGTTGGAAGCCGCCAAAGTGGCCGCTGTCGCCCGATTCCGGCCAATTCTGATGACCAGTTTAGCGATGATTTTTGGAACTATTCCGATTGCGCTCGCCGAGAACAGCCGTAATTCGCTGGGTACCGTCATTGTCGGCGGACTTTTATTTGCGGGTCTGCTGACGCTCTACATCATCCCGGCGGTGTACTCTTATTTCTCCCGGGTTGCTCAGCCGAAAGTCGAAACACTGAAGCAGATAGCCTGATCAATCCCTCTTTTCTCACCCCAATTCCCATGAAAAATCCGAAATCAATTGTCGTCCGGTTGGTAGCCGTTGTTTTAATCACGGCGGGGGCTGGCCAGTACGCCCCCGCCCAACGTCAACTGACGATGGAAGACGCCGTTAAACTGGCGCTGGATAAAAACCGGGCGCTGCAAGTGGCTACGCTGGAGACGGCCAAAGCGGCCCGGAAGGTGCAGGAGGCGCGGGGCTACGCGCTGCCAACCGTGGCCGCCTCGGCGCAGTACCTGTATTATTTCAACAAACAGGTTTCCTTTCTACCGGGCAGTTTTGTGGGCCTCGGCGAGGAAGACCTGGCTACGTTCCGGGTGGGCGGGTCGAACGCGTTCCTGGGTGGGGTTGCCGTATCGCAGCCGCTTTTTCAGGCCAGCGTCCGGTCGGGCATCCGGGCGGCGCGGCTGGATGAATTGGCCACGGCTGAAGTGTTGGCGGATGTTCGGGCTACCGTCGTCACCGAGGTAAGGAAGGCCTACCTGGACGTGCTCATTACGCAAGAACAACTCCGGCTGCAAGAGCAGCGCATTGCCCGCAACGAACAGGCGCTGAAAGACGCCCGTTCGCTGCTGGCTCAGGGACGGGCCTCCCGCGTGGATACGCTACGGGCTTTCGTCACGGTCGAGAACCTGCGCCCGACGCAGATTCAGCTAACCAACCGGATCGGCATCACCCAGACGGTCCTGAAGCGGACCATGGGCCTGGACGAACGGGAATTTATTGAACTCCGGGATTCCTTGCGCTACGACGAAGTCTTGATCGTTTCCGCGGGTGCGGATACTTTTTCGGAAGCGGTGCAGGCGCGGCCCGAGGTGCGCAGGCTGGAATGGGCCGAAAAAGTGAACCGCGAACAAGTCAAGCTACAGACCGCCGAACGGCAACCCAAGCTGTCGGCCATCGGCTTGGTACAGTCCCAATCCCAGGCCAACAACTTTCGGCTGGATGATTACAAATGGCCGGTAAGTTCCTACCTGGGTTTGCAGGTGAACATCCCAATTTTCACGGGCTTGCGAACGAACGCCCGCATCCAACAGGCGCAAATTACCCGTCGCCAAAGCGAAACGCAGTTGGCTGACCTTAGGGAGATCGTGCGGGCGGAGGTGAAGATCGGTTTAGCCAACGTGGAAGAGGCCCGCCTCCGTATTCAAACCCAGCGGCAGACCACCGCGGTAGCGGAATTGGGCTACCGCATCACCGGCGACCGCTGGAAACAGGGCATCGCTTCGCGGTTGGATCTCTCGGATGCGGAACTTTCCCTTTCCCAGGCCAAATCCAATTACTTGCAAGCGGTGTACGATTACCTCAACGCTTCGGTCGAACTGGACAAGGTGCTGGGACGGATCAAGTAAGTTTTGACGCCTCCCCACCCCAGGTTGATTGCGTTGACGCAAATTTCAGGTGAACGGTTATCCTCAACCAACCAGACGAACCGCCCACCACGCCTGGTTGGCGGCTTCAGAATTCACCGCAACCCATTTCAAGCCATTGGTTGTCGGGCGTGCCGATCGGAGCGCCGTCGGGGGCGGCCAGCGGAACGGCGGCGTTCACCTCCCCCGGCTTTTCCTCGAAATGCCTGATTTGCGCCAACGCGAACTGGCAGTGCGCCCTTTGCGCCGGGTCCTTGGCAGCCGCCTGACTGACTAGCCACTGCTTCAAGTCACCCACCTGGAAGCCCGCCAACGCCCGAACCCCGTCGGAAGCTTCCGGATTGGCCGAAAGGCCGATCAGTTGGTGCAGCACCAGGCGGTCCACCACCCGCTTGACCTCGCCGGCGTACCCCGTTCGTCCTTTGCTTTTCCAGGTGGCATCGACGATCCGGTCGAGTACGGCTTCCGGCCCGGGCATGGCCGCATCGAGGGCGTGGTGCCCCACCAACCGGGCGATCCGTTCGGGATGCAGCAGAAAACGGAGCGTCATCTGGGCCGCCGCCTCCGCCGGACCCATCGGATCGAAGGTCATTCCGGTGCGGCCCTTGAACGTTTCGCGCGGATTTTCGTCGTAACCGAACGGCCGGGGTGGAATCAGTTCGATGACCTTGGGCGGCAACGCCAGCGCCTCGGGTTGAAGGGTAGCCAGCAAGGCATCCAGGGCGCGCCACTGCTCTTTGGCCGGCACAATCCGGTTGGGCAGTTGGCCGTCCCCGCGCAGGGCGTAGGTGTAGTCCACCCCGCCCACCACTTTGGCGGCCGCTTCGACCTGGTAGCGATGGAACATATACACGGGTACCAGCACCTCTTGCAGCGTGGCCAGGGGCGCCCCGACGGGAATCTTTTTCTCGGAAAAACCAGCCAGTGCCACGGCGCGCACTTCCATGACGCGGTTGAGTTCGTCGACGGCGTTGCTGCCGTTGTCCCAAAGGTGGGTGTAGGGATGGGCACTGCCTTCCGGCCGGGCGTCCTGGTCGGTCAGGAAACGCAGGCCCCGGTCCAGGTAGGTCCGGATGATCTGGTTCAATTCCTTTTTCTCGTCGGTACCGTCCGGGAACTCCCGGTAGGCGTACGCGATGGCTACCTTGTCCCATTCGCCGATGCCCTTGGCGTAGGCGTCCGACAAGTCCAGTTTCCCGTCCTTGGTCAGTTGAACCAGCGGGTGCGGATAATCCATGACCGAAGCCCGGTTTTGGAGGTTGGAAATGTAGTTGTGGGGCAACCCCAGCGTGTGACCCACTTCGTGGGCGGCCAGCTGGCGGAGGCGGGCCAGCGACAGCGCCATCATTTCCGGCGACACCGGTTTGCCCTCCTCGAAGGAGGCCACCAAGCCCTGCGCAATCAGGAAATCCTGCCGAACGCGCAACGAGCCGAGCGTTACCTTTCCCTTGATGATCTCACCGGTGCGGGGGTCGGTCACGCCGCCGCCGTACGACCACCCGCGCGTGGAGCGGTGTACCCACTGGATGTAGTTGTAACGGACATCCATCGGGTCGGCGTCGGGAGGCAGCAATTTGACCTGAAAGGCGTTTTTGTAGCCCGCGGCCTCGAACGCCTGGTTCCACCAGCTGGTGCCTTCCATCAGGGCGGAGCGGATGGGTTCGGGCGCGCCGGGGTCCATGTAGTACACGATGGGTTTCACCGCTTCGCTCACGGCCGCCGCCGGGTCCTTTTTCTCCAGCCGGTGCCGCCGGATAAACCGCTGGATGATCGGTTCACCCACGGGGGTAGCGTAGTCGAAGTATTCCACCGAACCCAGTCCCGCCCGCGGGTCAAAGGCCCGGGGCTGGTAGCCGTTGTCGGGCAACTGCACGAACGAATGGTGCTGGCGCATCGTGACGGCACCCGGCGAGGGAACCACCTCCCGCAGGTAACGGCCGGGCTGTTCGCCGACGAGCGTAATGGTTACCTCCACCTCGGTGTTGAGCGGGAAGTTTTTGGTGCGGGGCAGGTAAAAGGCGCAGCGGGAGGGGTCGAGCCGGTAGGTTCCCTGCTTGACGCGGCCGATGGCCTGAACGGCTCCCACCGCATCCTGCACGAAGAAACCGGTGGCATCCACCAGCACGCGGCCGTTTTCTTCGGCGGCTACTTCGAAGCCCCAGTGCACCGACTGGGCAAACGATTCCTCTACCGCCGCCTTTTCCTGCGCGTTGTCGCTGACGGCCCGGTAGGCGTAGTTGGGTTCCACCAGCAGCACCTTGTTGCCCGAACGTTGGAACTTGACCACGTGGGCCTCCCCGATCCGACCCCGGTCCAGGCCGATGTCGTTGGAACCGACGCCCGCCGCCAGCGAGGGATAGTACAGGATTTCGGTGTCCAGCTTATCGAGCTCCAGCCATACTTTCCCTTTTTTGGCATCCCAGTAAAAGGGAACGAAGCCGGGAAACTTGGTCATGCCCGCCGTGGCCGCCGCCAGGGTAACGGGACCGGCGGGAACGGTCCCGTCACCGGGTTTTTTGGTTTGGGCGCGGGCGTCGGCCAGGGACGACCATCCGATCAGTAAGGCGAGCAGGATTTTTTTCATCGGGGACAAAGGTTAAAGGCAGAAAGGGCAGAGATGCCGTTTGGATTTAGTTGGCAAGTTGCGAAACTTTGGCCATCTTTTATGACTTACCACTACTGCTTACCAGAGCGGCGCGTGATCAACCTGGTCGCCTGCCCCCGGGAACCAGTGCGTGGCCCGAAGCCAATCGCCAACCTGAACAACTACCAACTATCCACCAACCCCATGAAAGATCGGATTCTAGGTTTTCACCACATCACCGCCATTGCGGGCAACGCCCGGCGTAATTTCGACTTCTACACCAACGTGCTGGGCCTCCGCTTCGTGAAGAAGACCGTCAACTTCGACGATCCGAACACGTATCACTTCTATTTCGGCGACCAAGCAGGCTCCCCCGGCACCATCCTCACTTTCTTCCCCTGGGAGGGCATTACCCCTGGCCGCCGGGGCACGCACATGGCCACCGAAATCGGATATTCCGTACCCGAAGGCAGCTTCGATTTCTGGATCGACCGGTTCAAACAACACAACGTGACGTACAACAAGCCGACCGAAAAGTTTGGCGAGCCCTACCTCACGTTCCTCGACCCGGACGGACTCAAGTTCGAACTGGTCGTTTCCGAAACGCCCGACAACCGGCCGCCCTGGGAAACCGACGCGGTGAGGGCCGACGCCGCCACCAAAGGTTTTCACCACGTCACCTTGACCCTCAACAGCATCAAGGCCACGGCGGACGTGTTGACCGACGTGTTCGGGTACGCGCTGGTGGAGCAGCACGTGAACCGCTTCCGTTTTGCCACCGACGCCATCGAACACGCCGCCATCGTGGATCTGGTGGAAGTTCCGGACGAAAAGCCGGGGCACGTAGCCGGGGGCACCGTTCACCACGTGGCCTTCCGGGTAGCCGACGACGCGGCCCAACAGCACTTCCGGCAAAAACTGGTTGACAAGGGCTTGAACGTTACGCCCCAGATCGACCGCAATTACTTTCACTCAGTGTATTTCCGGGAGCCGGGCGGCGTGCTGTTCGAAATTGCCACCGACAATCCGGGGTTTGCCATCGACGAACCGGTCAGCGAACTGGGCACCCACTTGATGCTGCCGCCCCAACACGAGTCCAACCGGGCCGCCATCGAAAAGATCCTGCCCCGATTGAATTGACCGCGGCTGAACAAGAGAAGTAAGAAGTAAGAGATAGGAAGGGATAACCAGGAATGCATTCGTAGCTTCCTGCTTCTTGCCTCCTACCTCTTGCTTCTTATTTCAATCTAACCCCAAAGAAGCATTTGCCATGGAATACCAACCACTCAAATACATCTTTCAGCCATCGCCCAAGCTGGATGCGCGTACGCTGCTGCTGCTGCACGGCACGGGCGGCGACGAACGGGATTTGCTGCCCCTGGCCAACCAGTTCGACCCGGAAGCCCACGTACTGAGTGTCCGGGGAAACGTCCTGGAACAGGGAATGCCCCGCTTCTTCCGGCGGCTGGCGATGGGTGTGTTCGACGAAATCGACGTGCATTTCCGTACCCACGAGCTGGTTCACTTTCTCCGCGACTTGGCCGTTAAGGAGGACTTTGACGAAAACAAGGTCGTTGCCCTGGGCTTTTCAAACGGAGCCAACATTGCCGGCAGCCTCTTGATGCTGTATCCTGAACTGCTGGCCGGAGCCATTCTGTTTCGCCCGATGCAGCCCCTCACCGACCTGAGGGATGGATTCAGGACCAGTCGGCAACAACCCGTTTTTTTCAGCACCGGAGCATCCGACCCGACGGTGGATCCCGCGGCGAACACCAAATACGTCAAGCTACTGACTACCAACGGCTACCGGGTAACCCGCCTGGACGTGGCGGCGGGCCATAACCTCACTCGGGAAGACACCACCCGGGCGGCCGAATGGTACCAGTCGAATTTCGCGCCCGCCTGACGGGAATCCGACTGCCAACCACCACCCTGCTTGGCGGGTGCGATTGACTGGGTAGTTCTTGGGGATGCCAAATCGTTTCGGCCAAACCGCCCGGGGCTCGTTTGGCGGGGTACCACGGCCATTCTCCGTCAGGTCTTTTGCTTTTTCTTCCTGGCGGCCGGAAACAAGACATTGTTCAGAATCAGGCGGTAGCCCGCCGAATTGGGGTGCAGCGACAGGTCAGTAGATTCTTCCTGAGGCAGGTGCCAGTAATCTTCCGGGTCGTGGCCGCCGTAGAAAGTCCAGGTGCCTTTGCCCACCGTACCGTTCACGTACCGCACTTCGTCGGCTACTTTGGTTTCTCCCATGATGGTTGCCTCCGGTTTGACGTGCCCCTTCCTGAAGGCGGTGGTCTGGCCCATGAATCCCTTGATGGTTTTTTCGTGGTTTTGGGTCAGCATCGTGGGAATCGGGTCCCACTTGGCCGAAAAGGTGAACAACGAAAAGAAGTCATTCCCTTCGTAGAGCTGCCGCTCTTGCCTTGGGTTGTCGATGCTGGAAAATTCGTCGTCGAAAGGACTCAAGCGAACGGTAAAATTCCGGAAGGCGAAAGTCCGGCTGAAATCCAGTTTCTGCTGGGCCTCCGGATCCACGCCATCGCCGTCGAAGAGGGCATCCACCACGTCAACTCCTTCCGCTGCCAGGGCGATGTCGTAGGTGTCGGTTGCCGAGCACATCGCGAACATGAAGCCACCACCGACCACGAATTCTTTGATCTTTTTCGCCACACCCAGTTTCATCTGGGGCACTTTGGGGTAGCCGTACTGCTTGGCAACCCCTTCCGATTCCTGCTGTTGGGCGCGGAACCACGGCTGATTCCGGTAGCGTTGTCCGGATTTGCCGTATTGTCCGGTAAAATCCTCGTGGTGCAGGTGCAGCCAGTCGTACCGGAGCAAGTTACCGGCCAAAACCTCCGGATCGTAAACCAGCTCGTAGGGTATTTCCGCGTAGGTGAGCACCAGGGTGACGGCATCGTCCCAGGGCTGCTTGATTTTGGGCGAATAGATGGCGATCCGGGGTACCTTCTCCAGTTTCATCACGTCCATGTTGGCATCGGGACGGGCAATCTGGCCCAGGATGTCGTTGTACTGGGCATCCGAAACGACCAGGTAGGTTACTCCCCTCACCCGCAATTCACTTTCCGATTCTCCGGAATGCCGGAAAGCGAAGCTTCCCCCCTGGTAATTCAAAAGCCAGTCCACTGCCTGCTGGTGCTGCAAAACCCAGTAGGCAATCCCGTAGGCTTTCAAATGATCTTTCTGCGTTTCATCCATCGGGATAAGAACGTGGGCGGCCTTGGCGGCAAGCAGCAGGAAACACAAGGCGAAACTCAGGGGAAGGCGTTGGCGCATGGCTGACGGAAGCGTACCGATTGGGTTGTTTTTCCTCTTTACGTTTGCTACCTACTTTTGGATGGCTATCCTGAATGGTTACCGCCTTTCAAACGAATGCCCGGTAAAACATCATCGAAAGAAAGCGGGCCGGGACGAAGTACGTACGGCGGAAGCGCGCCAATCCCGGTAATTTGGGGAGACGACCCGGTAAGCGCGGCTTCGCATTTGGTGAGTTGGCTTTTTACCCTTATTTTGAAACGTCGAATCAACTGAACGGTTCAACTTACGAAAAAATCGTACCGGATGAAACCCTTGTGGGGAATTGATTTGGGCGGGACCAAAATTGAAGGGGTGGTGTTGAATCCCACTCCGGGTATTCCCCGCGTACTGAGCCGCCTGCGGATACCCACCGAAGCCGACCGCGGCTACGAACACATCATCGGACAGATCGGCAAGCTGATCGGGCTCCTTTCGGCCGAAACCGGACTCCGGCCCGACCGGATCGGCATCGGCACGCCGGGCGCGCTCGATACCCACACCCGGACGCTGAAGAACAGCAACGCCACCAGCCTCAACGGCCAGCCTTTCGGGCAAGACCTGGAACGCGCCCTGGGCCTGCCTTTTGTGATCGCCAACGATGCCAACTGTTTCGCCCTGGCCGAAGCGCGGATGGGCGCGGTGGCCGAAGCCGCACCCGAAGCGCCGGTCGTCTTCGGCGTGATCATGGGATCGGGCGTGGGCGGGGGCGTGGTGGTAGACGGGCAGGTGCTCAACGGGCGGCACGCCATCGCCGGGGAGTGGGGCCACAACTTCCTCGACGAATCGGGCGGGCCGTGCTACTGCGGCAAAGTCGGTTGCGTGGAAACCGTCCTCTCCGGCCCGTCCCTGCAGCGGTATTACCAATCGGTGTCGGGCCAATTCCGGAAGCTGCCCGAAATCGTGGAAAGGCACCGGCAGCAGAACGACCCCCACGCCACCGCCACCGTGCAGCGCCTGACGCACTTCTTTGGCCTGGGCCTTTCGGTGGTCGTCAACCTGCTCGACCCCGATGCCATCGTGTTGGGCGGGGGCGTGGGCAACGTGGACCTGCTCTACACCGAGGGCGTGGCTGAACTCCGGAAATTCGTGTTTAACTCCCGCCTCGATACGCTGGTGCTGCGGCCCAAGCTGGGCGACAGTGCGGGCGTGTTCGGGGCGGCATTGCTGGTCAGGTAGGGCGAAGATGACCATTCTGCAAGTGAGCCGGTTGCGAAAACGATACCCGGCAAGCGGACCGGAAAGCGAAGCCGTAGACGCGGTGCGGGGCGTATCCTTCCGGCTGGGGGCGGGGGAGTTACTGGGGCTGGTGGGCGAAAGCGGCTGCGGAAAAACGACGCTGCTCAAGCTCATCGCCGGACTGGAAGAGCCCGATGCCGGCCGCATTCGCCTCAACGGCCGGGTGGTCAACGGCCCGGCCTACCACCTGGTGCCCGGGCACCCCGACATCCGGCTGGCCTTCCAGGATTCCCGCCTTTCGCCTAACCTCACCGTAGCGCAAAACCTGGTTCAAGCCCTGAAGGGGTACCAGAAAGCCTACCAAGCCCAACGGCTGACGGAGGTGCTGCGGGTATGCCAACTGGAGCGCCGACGCAACCACTACCCACGCCAACTGTCGGGGGGCGAACAGCAACGGGTGGCCCTGGCGCGCGCCCTGGCCGACGAACCCGCCGTGCTGCTGCTCGACGAACCGTTCAGCAACCTGGACGAACCCACCAAGCAACCGCTCCGGCAAGCCCTGCTCACTGCCCGCCGGGTGCTCGGAACGACCGCCCTGCTGGTGACGCACGATGGGCGCGAGGCCCTTGCCCTGTCCGACCGCATCGCGGTGATGCGCGCGGGAAAACTGGTGCAACTGGACGCGCCCCGGACCGCTTACCGAAAACCGGTTTCACCTTACGCCGCCCTTCTTTTCGGCCCCGCCAACATCCTGTCGGCGGATCAACTCCGCCGTCTCCTACCGGGCGAAGGTGACCAACCAGCTTGCATCCGGGCCGAAGACATCCGCGTCTGCCCGGCCGGTGAAGATCAGTTCAGCGGAAAAGTGCGGCAAGTGACTTACTTCGGGGCGTACGACGCGTTGGAAGTGCGGGTTGAAGACGCAATCTCCCTGACCCTCCACGTGCCCGTAGCCACGGCCCGGGTGGGTGATGTACTACCCTTGCGGGTTCATCCCGGCAACGTTCACCGCTTTCCGTGACGCGGCTTTGATTCGCCCAAGGTAAAAAATTTTTCGCCCGGAACTCAATAAGCCCGCAGTTTGTATGCTAATATGTTAACAATTTAGTAACATTGCGGTAACATTTAAAGAATCTCTAATCAAACACGATCATGGCAAAAGGCAAGAAGAAAAACAAGAAGAATTCTTTTTACAAGGCGGTCAAGCCGTTCATCTCCGACAACCGGGTACTGTTCTCCATTCTGGGAGCGGCCGGGGTAGGCGTTGCCCTGGCTTCGGCCATCGGCTCGGAGAAGGGCCGGGACCTGGTGGACAAAATCGCCGGGGCAGCCCGGGAATTCACGCAAGGTCAACCGGTGGTTAGCAAGAACAACACCCCGGTGAAGCAACCCGCCTAAGCGAGGAACAACGGAAAAAAAAGCAAACCGAACCAATCGTTCGGTTTGCTTTTTTTTGCATTCGACGGTGACCCGTGCCGCCTGTACTTTATCCGATGGATGCTAATAATTTAATGCAAGTATAACGTTTTTCGCCTGGTTACATACGTCCACTAATAAGTATATAGTAGTAGTACGGCCATCTGCTTAGCGGGCGGATTATTGGGTCTCACTTAATTGTATTTGCTTCTCATTCCGTACAACATCTTCACCACAAACAGTTCATTGATTATGAA
>JACMKY010000557.1 GCA_014379925.1 Cytophagales bacterium
CATCCGCTTCTACACGCCGGAAGACGCCCGAACGGTCAACCTCAACAATGTGCAATTTGCCAAGGACGTTTCGGCCGCCACCCCCTCGCGCGCGGGTGGCACCGCCCAGCCTTCCGAGGCGGCGATGCAGCTTCTCTACGAAGAAGAGCGGAAGACCCGCGAAAGCGAATACGGCCAGGCCCTGGCCCTGGCCCGGGAAGCCGAAGCCCGGCAAGACTACCCCGCGGCCCTCGACCAGTACAAGGTGGCACGGGAGCTTTCCCGCCGCCTGGAAGTAGTCAAGAAAGTCATCGAGATGGAGCGGATCATCCAGCGCCGCAACGACTGGCCGCTCCTCCGCAAGCAGGGCGACCTGGCGGCCCAACGGCGCGACTACAGCCAAGCCGTCGACCTCTACAACCAGGTTCTCCGCATCAAGCCCGACCAAACCGACTTGCTGAATGCCATCAAGGAATTGACGCAACGCATCGAGGCGGTAAGCCTGGTCAAAAACCTCTACGAACAGAAGAAATACGACGAAGCCCTGCGGGAGTGCGGCCGTCGCCTCAAGAAGGAAAACGACAAGCGGACCTACCCGGAGCTGCTGCTGCTTCGCGGCCGTTGCTACGTTGCGTCGGGGAGAGACAAGGAGGCCCTCGAAGCCTACACCGACGTGATCGGCCACGCACCCGACTACCTGGAAGCCCGGCTGGCGCGGGCTGAGCTCTACGAAAGGAAAGCGGATTGGGCCGGCGCGGTGGCCGAGTACGAAGTCATTCTGCAATCCATTGCGCCCAACGACCCGGCGCTCTACGCCCGGAAAGCAGCCCTGCAGGCAAGGGCCAACAACCCCCAAGCCGCCCTTGAGGACTACAAAAAAGCCATTCGGCTGGAGGCCACCAACCCGTCGCATCACTACGAGCGAGGCCTGGTTTACCTGGCGCAGGGGGACCTGGCGCAGGCCCGGCTGGATTTCGATACCGCTATCCGCCTGGACCCCGCGCATGCGCGCGCGTACTACGGACGGGCCAAGGCGCACCTGCGGGCAAACCACCTGCCGGAAGCGGCCAAGGACTTGGAAAAAGCCCGTCAATCGAGACTCGACCCGGTCTCCCAGGACGAAGTGCGCCGGACCAGTGAACAACACTACCGGGACGGGCTGGCCCACCACGAACAGAAACGATTCGAGGAAGCCATCCGGCAGTTCGACCACGCGTTGCTGCTGAGGCCCGACTACGCCGAGGCCTGGCTGGCCAAGGGAAGGGCGTATTCCGAAAGCAACGACCACGCGGCGGCCAAGGAAAGCCATACCCAGGCCCTGGCTCACCGGACAACTTACGCCGAGGCGCATTACCGGCGCGGCCTGGCTGAGCTCCAATTGCGGGAGTACGCCCCGGCCCTGGCCGATTTTCAGCGAGCCGCTACCCTCCAGCCCGACTACGTCGATGCGTTGATCAACGGCGGCCGGACCCAGATCTACCTCAAGGACTTTGCCGGGGCCGTCGCTACCTTCCAGCAAGTGGTTTTGCTGCTTCACAAACAGGCCAGGAACGCCCCCCGAAACGCCCAGGCGGGCTTCGCCGCCCAGCTGGCGGAAACCCACCTCCTGTTGGGAAGGTGCCACTACGAAACCAAAAACTACCCGGAGGCCATCAAAGCATTCAAAGCCGCCCTCGACTACAACACCAACCTGAGCCAAGCCTACTACAACCGGGGAATGGCCCACTACGAAATGAACAACGCGTGGGAGGCCATTGAAGACTTCAGTGCCTGCCTAGACAAGGCCCCCAAGCAGTACGAAGCGTTGTATGCCCGCGCCAAAGCCTACGAATTGGCTAACCGGTACGAGAGGGCGGTGGCGGACTACTCAAATTTGTTGGCCAAAGCGGAATCCGCCGCTTTTCAGGATGCCGGGTACCGGCGCGGGGCGAGTTACGCCAAACAGCAGAATTACGTGTTGGCCCTGAAGGATTACGAGGCGTACGCTAAAAAGTACCCGCGGGAAATCAATGACTCAATCAACGCGGAAATGGGCTTTCTCTACCTGGATGCCTACCAAACTTCCCTGGCCCTGGAGAAATTTGAGCGGGCACGCGCGGCGGACTCCCGCAATGTCCCAGCGATGTACGGGCTGGCTTTCGCCTACGCCCAGGCTTCCAAAATTGAGCAATCGGTCGAATGGCTCAGGAAAGCGCTGAAGGCCGACCCCACTGGATGGAAGGGTCTCAAGAAGGAAACCTACCTGACCAACCTCAGACGCAACTATTTCTTCCTCCAACTCAAGAAGGAATACCGCCTGCAGTAATGCCGCCGGGTGCATTCAACGAAAACGGAACCCTCACCCGGACTTCCCTCCCAACGATGGCTTTGAATTGAAAAAAGAATTCTACCAGCGGCCAGCCAGCCTGAAGTGACAAGCACCGGAGCATTGGTTGTTCGGACCGGTACCGGTATCCTCCTGGTGAGACGGAGGAGAAGGAAAACAATTTCTACCAACACAAAAAGCCCCGCGAAGGGGCTTTGGGACGCAAAACTGCGAACCGGTTTGATTAAGGGTTAAGCAACTAGTTGATAGCTGTTTGCAATTAGTCGGAGCGGAAGCCAAAAATAAATGCGAAGCAACACCTATAACTTTTTGCTTCGCTACTTAGGCTAACCGCACATTGACTGCATTGAGACCTTTCTTGCCTCGTTCCACCTCGAAGGTGACGCGATCGTTCTCCCGGATCTCGTCAATCAGGCCCGTGACGTGCACAAAGATGTCCTCGTTCGAATCTTCGGGTTTGATAAAGCCGAAGCCCTTGGAATTGTTGAAAAATTTTACCGTACCGGATGGCATGTGTTCTAATGGTTTTAGTGATTGGGGCAAAGATAAGGGTCTTTTGTTGGAGAGAAAAGCTTTTTTTTTATTCTTCTCGTTTTAAAGGCGGACGAAGGCAGATTTTTCGCCCAAATTCTCCAGTAAAAGATTTCACGCGGCCGCAACAGAAAGGTAACACGGGGTAACGCGCCTGCCTTGCCGGGAAGGGGTAATCCTGGGAGTGCAAATCCCGGCTATGAAAACCAACGCATCCAATGAGGTCCGCTTGTTGAAAACGCGGAAGGAAGGAGGTGAAAAGGCGTTTGATGAAACCCAACACCACTGCTTTCCCCGGCCACGCGCCAGCAGGCCCGTAGCGCGCGGGTACGAACGCCTCCCCCTTTGCCTAGCATCCGGGTTGAAGTCAAGCTGAGCAGACGGAACGTCGTCGGCCGTTGCGACGAATTGGGTCCGTTGATCCGCGATTTGATGTACGCAACTACTTGCCAGGCAACAACTTGAGCCTCAATGATTTTAGGCCGCGGGAACAGTTTTTGTGCCGCTTGGTCACGGGAACGCCAAGCGTTCATCGCTTTGAATTTCCCAAAGTTGGCTGCTTCCTTGGCGGTAATTCGCGGTTTTGTCTCCTTTATCCAGTCCAGCCGCCCCGGGCTGGTGGTCGTTGCCAAACAATCAAAAAATTCACGCTGCCTTAATGGAAAGGTAACACCAATTGACCACGGGGTCTTGCGGAGAAGTGGTAATCTTGCCGAGCGGTACAAGGCGATGGCACCGGATTGCCGACAAAAACGGGCGTGCACCTGCCTGCTTTCCGCACAAAAACCAACTAACTCCACCTGAGTAAATAATCCTTATCCTAAATAAACGTGGAGTCACCCAATGAAGAAACCCTTACCCTTAAAAAATCGATTTTTCAACGGATTGCCTCCCTTCCGCCGCGTTCGGCTCGTGGGTTTGCTGGGCACGGCATTTCTCCTCCACGCGGGGATTGGACTGGCGCAGGAAACGCCAACCAAAGGTCCCCGGCCCGGTGCCGCCCCTACTGGCACCATTGAGGGCAACGTGACCGATTACGAAACCAACGAAGCGCTCATCGGCGCAACGGTGGTCGTGCAGGGCATGACGTTGGGCGGTGCCGCCGACGCCACGGGCGCCTTCCGGATTACGGGGGTGCCGATCGGGGTGCAGACGCTGAACTTCTCGTTCATCGGCTACCAACCGGCTTCCGTACCGAACGTGCAGGTGAAGACCGGCACTGTCACCAAGGTGGACTTCAAACTCGTGCCGTCGGGCACGCTGCTGGGCGAAGTGGTGATCAAAGCCAGGGTAGAGACGGAAAACTCCACCGAAATTTCCCTGCTCACCGAAATCCAGGGCGCCCGCAACATCGTCACCGGGATTTCCAACGAACAAATCAGCCGCAGCCTGGACCGGAACGCGGCGGAAGTGATGCGGCGCGTGTCGGGAGTGACGCTGGTGAACGACCGGTTCGTGGTGATCCGGGGCTTGGACCCGCGCTACACGCTCACCCTGCTCAACGACCTGCCCACGCCCAGTTCCGAAAACGACCGCCGGTCCTTCTCCTACGATATGCTCAACAGTTCGGTGATCGACCGCATCACCGTCTACAAGACGCCCGCCCCCGAACTGCAGGGCGACTTCGCCGGGGGGGTGGTGAAGGTCTACACCAAAAGCTCGGCCAACGCCCGCCAGTGGCAAGTGCAGCTGTCGGGCCAGTACCGCCCCGGTTCGAGCTTCGCCGACTTCTACACCTACCAGGGCGGCAAGTACGACCAGCTGGGTTTCGACGACGGCGCCCGCGCCCTGCCGGCGGGCTTTCCGGGCTTGCGGGCCTTCCCGCAGGTGAACAGTGCCTTCCGGGGCACTTCCGCCAACGTCCCGGACAACGTCCGCCTCGCCCGTACGCTCCCCAACAACTGGAACCTGCTCCGCGACCGGAGCACCTTCGACAAGCGGGCCGTGGTCAACTACTACGACACCTGGAAACTGGGCAAAAGCCGCCTGAGCAGCCTGACCTCGCTGACCTACACCATCACCCGCGACGTGAACTACGTTGACCGGCAGTTCCGACCCGCCACCGTCGCCTTCCTGAGCTTGGAAAGGGTAGTGCGGGAGCCGGCACCGGCAATCACTACCTACCCGCAAGTGCTGGCGCGCGACACCCTCACCACCGAGAGCGCCCGCCTGGGCGCCATGCAGAACTTTCGCTGGAACATCAACGAGCGCCACAGCATCGAGTTCAAGAACTTTTTCAACCAACTGAGCCGCGACCAGACCACCGTGCGGGACTATCGGACTACCGATATTGGCAGCTTCACCAATACCCTCTACAAAGCCTTCCAGTACTATTTCCGGAGCCGGGGCCTGTACACGGGCATTCTCTCGGGCGACCACCGCTTCGGCCGGAAGGACCAGCGCAGCGTGCAGTGGCGGTTGGGCTACGCCACCACCAACGACCAGCAACCCGACCAGCGTCGCTTCCAAATCCAGCGAAGCGATACCCTGGCCGGGTCAAGGGCCATTGTGAACACTCCCCCCCAGCTTCCCGGTTATTACTTGTTCGGGTTGTCTACCCAGGCTAACCAACTGAATTACGCGCGGTATTATTCTTCGCTCCAGGAACGGGTGTACACGGCGGGGGCGGACTTCGAAAACAACTTCGGGAAGGGCTGGCTGGTCCGGGTCGGCTTCTTCAATGAATACCGCAAGCGGGATTTTCAAACGCGTTGGCTAACGTACGCCCTGCCAACCCCGAGCTCGGGATTTCCTGCCCTCTTAAACGACAGTTTGCGGCAGGCGATTGTCAACCGTTCCCAGCCGCAGTTCAGCGCCAACCGCCTGTTCGATCCGGGTAACTTCCGCGAGGACGGGTCAGGATATACCATCAATGACGTTTCCCAAACCACTTCCTTCTCCCCGGCCTACTACTACGATGCCAGCAACCAGCAGCACGCGGGCTACGTGGCGGTGAACGTGCCCCTGCTGGGAGAGCGGTTGAACGTCTACGGCGGGGTGCGGGTAGAGTGGAACCAGCGGTTGATTACCGCTCCCTACATCGACAAGCGGCGCAGCGGGAGGATAGTTAACCTGCGGGACAACGAGACCAAACTCCTGGCTTTGCCCTCGGTCAACGTCAGCTACCGCTTCGTGCCCAAGATGCTGGTGCGGGCGGCCTACGGAAAAACCCTGAACCGGCCCGAGTTGCGGGAAGCCGCCCCTTTCAATTTTTACGACTTCAACCAGATTGCCTTTTTCCAGGGCACGATCGGACTGAAGACGGCCGAGGTACAAAACGCGGATCTGCGCTGGGAATACTACCCCACGGCCGACGAAATGGTGTCGGTGGGCCTCTATTACAAGAATTTCAAGAACGCCATTGAAAACGTCTCCTCGGCGGCATCAAACGCTTATTCCGACGAGATCCGGTACGTAAACAACCCGGAGGCCAGCGCCTACGGACTGGAACTGGAACTGCGGAAGCGGCTGAGTTTCATTCCCGGCGCTTTCTTCGGCAGCCTCTCCGTCATCGGCAACGCCACGCTGCTGTACACCCGGGTTAAGTTCGACGCCATTGAATTGCAGGGATCGCCATTCCGCCGCGCCGAACGTCCGATGCAGGGTGCCTCGCCCTACGCGGTGAACGGGGGGATCTACTACGACAACCAGACTTCGGGCACGCAGGCGACCGTGCTCTACAACGTGATTGGCCAGCGGCTGACCTACCCCGGCGGGGCCGCTCAGGAAGAAATCTTCGAGCAACCCCGGCAAGTGCTGGACTTTTCGGTAACCCAGCGCATTACGCGCTTCCTGAGTTTGAGGGCGGGCGTGCAGGATTTGCTCAACCAGCCCTACCGGTTTTCCCGGGACGTGACCCTGGACGGGAAGTACAACCCGGACCTCCGGACCGTAAATGGGCAGGGCGACTACCTGGAGTCGACCTACCGGCCGGGCAGCTACTACTCGTTCGGCGTTCTTTTCGCCCTGTAACCCGTTCCATTCAACGCAGCATTCAATTCAATTCCTGACAATACCCACTAACCATTTAATCTGACAAACAAAACAAAACTCATGAAAAACCAAATGAAGTCCTCCCTGGCTACTTGGGCGAGCGTGTTGCTGCTGGGTGCAGCAGTCACCTCCTGTAAGCAGGAACTGAACGAGGTCCAGTCGGAAGCCGGCGCGTCGAAAGCCCGCGTGGCCGCCACCATCGACCTGGGCAGCTGCGGCGTGGACACCGACATCACGTCGAACACCACCTGGACCAGCGACAACGAATACATCATCCGCGGCTACGTCCGCGTGCTCAACGGCGCTACCCTGACCATCCAGGCGGGAACGGTCATCAAGGGCGATTGCAACGGAACGCTCATCATCGAGCGGGGTAGCCGCATCGAAGCCAACGGAACGGAGTCGTCGCCCATCGTATTCACCGGCGTCAATGAAAGCCGCGGCAGCTGGGGTGGGGTTGTCATCCTGGGCCGGGCCTCCAACAACGAAGGCCCCAACGTCCGCATTGAAGGAATCATTACCGTGGGCGATCCCCCCTCCGCTACGGCGCGGGGTTACCACGGTCCGGGTACCTTCAAGGAAGACACCCAATACGACGGCGAGAGCTCCGGTTCGCTGAGCTACGTGCGCATCGACTACGCCGGCCAGGCCCTGTCGCCCAACAACGAGATCAACTCCCTGACGCTGGGCAGCGTGGGCAGCGGCACGTTGATAGACCATATCCTGGTGCGTTACGCCGGTGACGACGCCTTCGAATTCTTCGGGGGTACGGTCAACGCCAAGTACCTGGGCGCCATCGCCACCCAGGACGACGACTTTGACACCGACCTGGGCCACCGGGGCAAGATCCAGTTTGCGCTGGCCCTGCGGGACCGCACCGTCGCCGACATCAGCGGCTCCAACGGCATCGAGACCGACAACAACGTGCTGGCCGCGGCCAATAACCTGCCCCGGACCTCGACCATTTTCAGCAACGTAACGCTGCTGCTCAGAGGTCAGGGCGATTCCGAGAACGCACCGGTTGCGCCTGCCTTCTTCGAAAACGGGCTTCTGCTGCGGCGTGGTTCGGAAACCAAGCTCTACAACTCGGTGTTCAGCGGCTGGCCGTTGTCCATTGAAGTGCGGGACGAGGCGGTGACGCCTTGCGAGACCATTGTTCTGACCACGTCGTACACGTTCGCTAATCCCTGGGGCGTCGGCCTCTGCAACTTCGGGGCAATCGGCCTGATCGAGTACGGCCTCTTCCAGAGCAGCTTCTACCCCGGCATTCCCGACATCAGCACCCAGATCCTCTACGACGGCACCGACTTCTCCACGCTCGACCCGTCGTTCTTCACGCCGGTGAGCTTCCGGGGTGCCTCCGACGAGTTCGGCAGCTTCTGGGGCTACGGCACTCCCTGGAACCCGGGCCCGTTCTTGTAGGCCCTTGGCTGCGGAATTGAATTGAATCGCTCAGAGCGGCTCCGGAGTGCGAAAAGCACCCCGGGCCGCTGTGAGTTTTTATGGTCTCCCCGCGCGCCGCGTGCCGGGCGTCTCGATTCCGTGGTTGGCGGCTTCGATGCGTATTGATTCAACTGATCCGATCGAAGGGCTTTGGCTCCGTTTTTTCCACCGTTCATTCCCTTTCCTACCCATCCATTTCTCCTACCTATGCAAGCACCTTCTGCGGCTTTCCGTTCGCCAACATCCCCCCAACCGGAAGGCCCGTTGCCCGCGTTGAAAAAACTGCTGCTGGGCCTGGCGTTGGCGGTTGTCGCGGGGGCCTGTGAAAAAGAGCCGCAACCCGCTGCCGTCATCACCGCCGTAACGCCCGCGCGGGCGCTTCCCGGTACGGTGGTCACCATTACCGGCTACCACTTCGGATCCTACCCGGAAGACAACGACGTCTACTTCGGCGACGTGAAAGTGCAGGGCAGTGACTGGATCCGGGACAAGCCCGAAAACCGCGATAACCCCGACAGTGCCACCGGCGCCACGCCCACCGAACTCATCCTGCGGGTGCCGGCTCAGGCCACCAGCGGCCCGCTGACGATACAAGTGTACGGGCAGACCACCGTGGCCACGTTCGACTTTACAGTGGTGAATATGAACGGGGTAGCCATTACGGCCCTCGAACCGGCGAGCGGACCGGTGGGCAGCACGGTCACCATCCGGGGGCGCGGGTTCAACGCGGACGAGGTTCGGTTTACGGGTCCCGACCGCAACAGCCGGGTGCGGTTCGGTACCAGGGAAGCCACGGTTGTCAGCGCCAGCGACGAGGCCCTGGTGGTGATCGTCCCCAATATCCCCCCGACCGACCCCCAATCGGTAACCGTCGCGCTGGGTTTTTTGACCAGCAACAGCGACGCGGTAACCGGCCCGATTTTCACCCTCACCCCGCCGCCGCCCACGGTGGCGGGCATCAGCCCGGAAAGTGGCTCCCCCGGATCGGTCGTTACCATCACGGGTACCAACTTCAGCCCCACGGTGAGCGACAACGCGGTTACGGTCAATGGCTTGGCAGTGAGCGTAACCAGCGCTACGGCCACGCAACTCACGGTGCTGATCCCCTTCGAGGCGACCAGCGGGCCCATCCAGGTGAGCGTACGCGGGCAGAGCGTCACCGGCCCGAACTTCGAGGTAGTGGCTCCGCCAGCCGCCAGCCTCACCATTTACTACACGGCCGGTGCTGGTGCCGGCGCGTCGGGCGACGCCCGGGTTGTAAAAGCCAATGTAGACGCTTCGGGCACGGTAACCCAGACCACCCTCTTCGGTTACAGCATCAACAACCAGTTTGACACTCCGGTGGGCGGCATTGCCCTCGACATCCCCAACAACAAAATATACGTGCCGAGCCGAAACCGAATCTGGGTGGGCAACACGGACGGCACCGGTTTCCGAATCCTTTATACCCTTCCCATTTCCGCGAGCGGAATCGATATTTTCCTTTTCGAGGGCCAGTTGTACTGGGCCAACCGGACCGCCAACACCATTGTCCGGGCCAACGCGGACGGTACGGGCCCAGTGGAGACGCTCTTTGGCGACAATCCGAACGAGCGATTCAACTTTACAACTGGGGTGGACCTGGAGGTAGCCAACCGCCGACTCTACTGGACCAGCCCGGGCAGCGCCATCCCCACTTCCAAGAAGGGAGTGTACCGGGGCAACCTGGACGGCTCGGGTGAGCCCGAACTACTTTACGACGAGACCGACGGCCTGCTGTCCCCCTACGACATCGACATTGACGTTGCCAACGGAAAGATCTACGTCGCCGACAACCCGGGCGCGCTGGTCAGCGACCGCATCATCGTGGGTAACCTGGACGGCACCGGCGCACTGACCACGCTCTTCAGCGGAACCGGGGTGGTGGTCAACGCGAGCTACCTGGAGATAGCGGACGGCCAGCTCTACTGGATGAACTCGGCCGGGGGAGCGGGCACCATTGGCGCCATCCTGCGGGGCAACCTGGACGGCAGCGGCACCCCCGAGACGTTGATCAACAACATTCCCCGGACCGGTACCGGCAACGGGGGTGGTCTGGCCATCGACAAGCGGTAAAGCAGCGGTTAAATTGGATAGGACTTCCGCTCGGAACGCACGGCGAAGCGGCTTGGCAGATTCCAACGAGCGAAGAAAAGAGAACACCATGCCCCTTCAAAACCGGGTAACCCCGTTTTCCGGGATTGAGGCCGTGCCTTACCGCGGGCTCTTCATGGGCAATCGCGGCGTTCTGCACGACGAACGGAAACAACTGCTCACCCAGGGTTGGCGGCACCGGGCGTGGATCATTTGTGAACTCAACTACCAGGACCGCCGCCGCGCGCTGATGCAACCGCGGCGGTATACCGAGCTTTTTTTCCCCGACGAAGCCGTGGCACTTGCCGCCGGACACCGGCCCTGCGCCTGGTGTCGACGGAGTGCCTTCCGGGATTTCGTCTCGGCGTGGTCGTCGGTAACCGGCGCCCCGGCAGTCGCCTCCGCCCTGGACGCAGGGCTCCATCCGGAGCGGGTTGCCCGACTACGGGGCCAGGTGCGGTGGACATCGGAGGTAGGCGCGTTGCCGACCGGCACTTTCACCGTTGATCCCGGACTGCCCGGTCAGGCTTGGCTCAAATGGGACGACCGGATGCTTTTGTGGTCCCGCTCCGGTTACGTCCGGGCGGAACGATGGCCGGATTCGCAGTCGGTGGAAATATTGACGCCTCCCACCTCCCTGCACGCGCTTCGGGCTGGCTACCGTCCGGTTCTGCATCCCAGCGGAACGGATCTGCTGCGGTGAGTCTCCGGCGGCGAGGTCCAAAAAATTTACTTTCCTACCGGTTACGAAAATCGTTCGTCCATCCGTTTCTTTGCAGTCCGCTCCCTGACCAATCCCTCCCGTTCGTCCCGGCCCGAGCCGGTTGCGGTTCGCTACCGGGGAGCCCGAACCGATTTCATCCTCCGGAGTCCACCAATGGCCGTTTCTTCCTCTACTCAAGTGCAATCAAAGCCGGTGGCGTCCCTGCCACGGGCCAAAAACATCATCCTCATGATCGGGGACGGCATGGGTACCAGTCAGGTCTACGCGGCGATGACGGCCAACGGCGGTTGGCTGCACCTGGAGCAGTGCACCCACGTGGGCTTTTCCAAAACCAACGCCTTCGATGCCTACATCACCGATTCCGGCGCGGGCGCCACGGCCTTCGCCATTGGCCGGAAAACCTACAACGGGGCCATCGGTGTTGACCCGGCGGGCCAGGCGCAGGCGACCATTCTGGAGACTGCCCACCGGCAAGAACTGGCCACGGGGCTGGTTGCCACCTGCTCAATCACCCACGCAACTCCCGCTTCGTTTATCGCCCACCAGCTCTCCCGCACGATGGAGGAAGAAATTGCGGCGGA
>JACMKY010000558.1 GCA_014379925.1 Cytophagales bacterium
CCAGGGAGGGGGAAAGGGTAAATTTTCCTTTAATCGAAAACTTGGGCGCAATGGCCAGCGCGACCTGATAATTTTCACTTGAGTAGGAGCGGCGAGAAGCGTTGATAGTGTAGATGGAATAGAAATCACCGTAGCCCACGGTAAGGCCGATCCCGCTCCGGATGGCCGGAATGAACTGATCGTAGGAGGCAATGGCGAGATACGTCCTACCGTAGAACCTCCGTGCGGTTTGTAAACCGAAATTCGAACTAATCCGGGGGCCGTTCGTCTCCCCGGCAAACGAACCGTTGTACTGCATGGGCAGCGCACCCAGCGGTAAATTAATACCCTGGCCGTAGCCAGCCAGGGACAACAGCAGGCCACTCCCGACCAGAGCAGTCTTGAAATTGGGTATCATACGTCGCGTTGGTTTAGAAACTTCGGGGGTTCAAAGGCACTACGTACGGTACGTTTCCTTTCAGGAATTCATTGGCTTTCCGCGCCTGCAAGGCTTTTTCTTTCCTCCTGGCCACTTGCCGCCGTTGTTTGCGGGTGGCGGTTTTGCCGGCGACCGGTTGGTTGGGCGGGCGGCGGCTTTTCACTGCCGGAATTAGTCGGGCTGGTACGGGGTAAACCGTTACCCGGAGACGCGGCTTTTCCACCGGGCGCATTTTCTCCACCGAGAACATCCGGGGCCGCGATGAAGCGTCCGGTTTGGTTGGAAACGAACGTAGCCGCCTCCGGACAACTGGCTGGTTTTCCGGGACCGACGCAAGGGACGGGGGTTTTGCCGGGGTTTCGGCGGCCGGGCCGGCCGGGTAGGCTTCCCGGGTTGGGGCCGCCGCAATGGCCGGTGCTTTTTCCGGGGCGGGCGGCACCGACCAAAAAAGGGACATAATGGCCACCAGCAGCAGGGTACGGAAAGCGGCGGCGGGACCCGGGTGGGTAGGTTTTTCCCTTCGCAGGCTCTCCTCCAACGACGCCGTATCGTAAAAAGCCTCCGTTACCAACGTTGCCTGCCACCGCTTCAATTCGGCCCGCAGCGCCGCGTCGGCCGCCAGTCGGGCTTCCAGCGCCTTTACCCGCCCCGCCGGGAGGGTCCCTTCGAGGTATTCAAACAGGAGCAGATCATCGGTATCCTCGTTCTGGCCTTCCGGGGGTGCGTTCATAATACGTTGGTTAATTCCTGGATGGCATTCTTAACTTGCTGCCGGGCGCGGAAAAGATAGACCCTCACCTGAGACGCGTTCAGTCCCAGGATTTCGCCGATCTCCCGGTAGTCGTACCCTTCCAGGTCCCTCAGCAGAACGATCGATTTCTGAACCGGCGGCAGCTCATCCAGCACCCTTTCCAGGATGGCTTTGGCATCGAACTCGTTTTTCTGAAACACGGCCAGGGTTTGGCCGGCATCGTCGAGGGGCACTTTCCGGGCGGCGGTCCGCCGGTAGTCGACCATGGCGTGGTGCGCCACGGAGAAGAGCCAGGACTTGGCTTTCTGCGGGTTGACCCGGTCCCGGTTTTGCCACAGCTTCAGGTAGCAATCCTGCACGATGTCTTCGGCCGCTTCTTTTTCCTTGAGCGATTTATGGAGAAACCGGAATACACTTCGGGTATATTTTTTGGCTGCCTGGTTGTATTCCTCCACTGAAATCATTCGGGGCGCTGCTTGCTTGGCTAGTCGTATGACCGTTTGGGGAGGGCAATAGTTACAGGCACGCTGAAAATCATTTCGCAACCCGTTGTGCCGCCTACGCCCTGCTGCCTCACTCCAGCGGTTGACGGCACTTCTACCACCGTTCACGCGATGGGGCATTCCTACACCAGTATCCGGTATTCAGCAGTTGGTATTCGGTTAAACAGCGAAAGTAACCCGACCCGAACATTAGTTAATTATTTATTAATCAGAAGGTTAATATAATAGAATGCCAAAAAAACCTGCGCTTGGATACTTGACGAAAAAATAGCGGGCCCGAGGCCATCTTCACCCGAATTTTTCTAGCTTTAACGAACTTTTACCCGTGGCTTGCTGGAGTGGACCTCCGATGATCAAACACTTTTTCTCTCCCCCTGGCGCGGGAGACTCGACCGGGTGATTGTCCTTTTGCCGTCACCCGTCAATGGTATTTTTTACTTCATCCTTTCACTTCAACCCCTCCATCCTATGGCAACCCCCGCACCCTTTCTCGGTCCGGCCGTCGGCGCGACGACCGGCGTGAGTTCATTCTTTACCCGCCTGCCCCGCGTCGGGCGGGGTTGGGCAGTAGCCGTTGTGGTCAGTGGGCTGCTGGCTACCAGCACCCAGGCCCAGCCCCAGCTCGTCAAAGACATCCGTCCGGGCTATTTCGGCTCTTTTCCTTTCGACGCTTCTCCTCAGTACCTGACCAACGTGGGCAGCGTGTCCTACTTCGAGGCCAACGACGGCATCCACGGGCGGGAATTGTGGAAGAGCGACGGTACCCCGGCCGGTACAGTGCTGGTCAAGGATATCCACCCGAGTACTTCCAGCTCCGGC
>JACMKY010000075.1 GCA_014379925.1 Cytophagales bacterium
GCGTCCATGGCCTTGGCGTTGCTGGGGTCGGATCGCAGGCCAACCTCTTCCACTCTTTTCATCTGCTCGCGCATCGCCGCTTCAAACAAGCTCTGGGGCGTTTGGCCGGCGGGCAGCGTTGTCCCCAGCGTCAGGTTGGCTTCGATCAGGTAAAACTTCACCATCCACGAAGTGATCAGGGGCGTAATGCCATCCCCGGCACCCCGCGTATTCACGTTGCCCGTGGCACTGGACCTGGTCACGTCGTACTGACCACCGGCCGGATACGTGCCCGGAGCAGTCCGGGCATTCACGTCCTGCGGAACCCCGGAAATGTCGCCCCGGTCGCGGCCGAAAAACCCGGCAATGTACGCCGAATCGGCTTTCGTCGCGGTTTTGCCCTTGTCGGTGTACAGGGTTTGCCAGATGAAGGGATTCAGTACCCAGTACGCGTATTTGCACCCTTGGGTCTGGGAACACGGAATGGTGGACCGATCCGTGGGATCGTCCGGGTTCAGGATCGTGGAAGACTGCCGCTTGAAGTAGAACGGCGTCCGCGGATCGTCGTCGCGCAGCATCTCGTATATGTACTGGTGCAGAAAATACGTAAAGGTGTTTTCGGCTGCCGCGTACGCGTTCTGGTACCAGGGATGGCGGCCTTCCGGGGTGGCGATCCGGTTGTACCGGAACTGAAAATCCTGGCTGGCAGTCTTGATGTAGTCGCCGCCGGCCACAATCGCCTGGATCTCGGCGGCCGCCGTGGGCCTTGCCCGCCGGGAATTGATCAGCAACCGCAGTTTCACCGTGTTGGCCAGTGTTTTCCAATTGGCCACCGAGCCGTTGTAGATCAGATCGCCCACGATGGCAGTCGCCGAGGTTTTGCTGAGGTTGTCCAGGCCCGCGTCACAGAGTTTGATGAGGTCTTCGTAAATGACCTGGTCATCCTCGAACTTGGGATTGATGTTCTCGCCCGCCTGGTCCCCGTCGAGAGCCTCCGAATAGGGAATATCGCCGAACAAATCCACCATCATCCCGAACAGGTAGGCTTTCATCACCTGCCCGACGCCCAGGTACAGGGGTTGGTTACCGGACTTTTCGGCGGTGTTGATCAAACCGTCGAGGTCCTTGGCCGCGCTGGAATAAAAATAATTCCAGGGTCCGTTGTACGAGTTGTTGTTGAGGTTGTACGAATCGTTGCTGGACAGAATTCCCACGAAGCCGTGGGCATCGTAGTTCAGTCCGTCCAGGAAACTGACGGCATTGAGTTGAACCGAGGTGAGCAACAGGTTCGGCGAAACGTCCGCCGGGTTGTTGGGGTCTTCGTTGATGTCCAGTTCAGTAAGGGTGCAACTGGAGACCGCAGTCAGGAAAACGGTCATCAGCCACGTGTACGCGATTTTATGGATTGGTTTCATGAAAGATCAGTTGAATGTTTTAGAAAGTGACCGACAGGTTGACGCCGTAACGGCGGGTAGAAGGCGTGGCGCCCAGATCGAAGCCCTGAATGTTCAGATCGGGGAGGGTGGACAACAACTCGGGGTCAAAGTTGAGACCCTCCAGCATGTTGGGGGCTTTGAACCAGAGGTTCCGGCCCGACAACGAGATCCGGGCCGAACCGAACGGCGTTTTGTTCAGCAACGTCTTGGGGAGGCTGTATCCCAGTGTTACCTCGCGGAGCCGGATGGTGGTGATGTCGTAGACACTCACTTCGTCGGCGCCGTACGCGCCGAAACCATCGGTAAAGTGGTAATCGAAAGCAGACACGCCGGTGGTGTTTTTGATTGCCTTGCCGTCGCCGTCCAGAATCGGCTCGTAGGTAACCGGATCGCCGTACACGCCCGGCACGACCCGCAGGCCCTCCCGGTCTTCGGAAAGTTTCAACTGGCCCCGCAGCAGCAGCGAAGCCGCCGTGGATGACCACATCTTGCCCCCTTGACGGTAGTCGATCAAAGCCCCCAGCGTGATCCCTTTGAAGGAAATCGTGTTATTCCAGCCCAGGGTGAAGTCCGGAGCCGGATTACCCAGAATCTGCGAAGTAGGCAGGGTAAACGGCAACCCGGTGGTTTCGTTGATCAGGAGGTTGCCCTCCGCGTCGCGGGCATTTTTGGTCCCGAAAATCTGGCCGTACGGTTCGCCGCTGCGGTGAATGGTTCCCAACGAGGAAAGTCCCGTGCCCCCCAGGAAGATTTCTTTCTGCGGGCCCGCGTCCACCACCTTGGTGCGGATTCGGGTGTAGGCAAAGTAAGAGTTCCACTCCAGCCCATTGGCCAGCCGCACCGGCACCAGGTTCAGACCCAGTTCGATGCCCCGGTTGTTGATCGTCCCGGCGTTGACTACCTTGTTGGTAAATCCGGACGAAGACGCAATCCGCTGGGAGATGATCTGGTCTTTCGAATCGCGGGTGAAGTAGGTCAGGTCCACGTTCACGCGGTTCTTGAAGAACTGCAGTTCCGTCCCCACTTCGAATTCGGTCGTAAATTCGGGCCTCAGGTTCGAATTCTTCAACAGGTCCGACAAGGAGGCGTTGAAAAAAGTAGCGCCCGCCGCGTCCCGGTAAGCCGATCCCAACTCATATACCGTCCGCACCTGGTACGGGTCTGCTTCCCGGCCCACCTTGGTGTATGCCGCCCGGATCTTGCCAAAACCGAGCGGACCGGACGAAATGCCCAGCGCATCGGTGAACACGACGGAGGCGTTCACGCCGGGGTAGAAGTAGCTCCGGTTGTTGCTGGGCAGGGTAGAAGCCCAGTCGTTGCGGGCCACAAATCCCAGGAAGTAGGCATCCTTGAAGGAAAACTGTAAATCGGTGTAGACCCCGTACAACCGCCGCAGACGCCGGAAGTCACGGTCAACAATTTGGGTGGCCGTAGCGCTGGTCAGGTTTAATCCCGTCTGGATGATGTCCGTACCGGTTACCCGGCGGGTGTTGTAGGCTCGTTCGTTGGCGTTGGCCCCAATGAGCGCCCGGAAGCCGAAGGTTTCGGAGAAGTCCTTGGTGACGGTGGCAATGAAGTTGTAATCCATCTCCGTGTTGGTCAGGTCCTGGGTAAGGATCCTGCCCAGCGGAATGGCTGATCCGCCCTTGCGGGTAATGCTCCGGCGGGGTTGGGGGTTGCCCGGAAGACGGTGGAGAGGTTTGTTGAGCGGGTTTCCCGGCTTTATGAGCAAGGTGCGGATTTTTGTCGCATTGGGGAATATGTGAGGCGTTGGTGGCAGTGGGTGAAGAGTGGGGTGAGGAAGA
>JACMKY010000559.1 GCA_014379925.1 Cytophagales bacterium
TGACGACGGAAATTTCCTGGTAGCTGAGGTTGCCGTAGTAGCGGAGGAAAATCACTTCCCGTTGCCGATCGGGCAATTTCGCCATCAGCTCGGCAATCTTTTTCCGGGTGTCCTCGGCCGTCTGCACGTCGATCAGGTCCGATTCGTAGGGGGCAATCGCGCTCAAGTGGTACTCTTCGGGCAGGGTTTCGACTGGCTCCCGGGAACCGTAATTTTTCAACACTTCATTGCGAAGCGCCTTCAACAAGTAATTTTTTACGGAAGCGGGATTGGTCGTATTTTCCTTCGCCTTCCAGAGTTTGAAGAAAACGAGTTGCAAACAATCCTTGATTAAATCCCGGTCTTTGGAAAGCTTGCAGCCGTACCGGAACATAACCGGGGCGTACTTCCGATAAAGCAACGTAAAGTCTTGCTCACTCCCCCGTCTCATGTTTTCCCAAACCGCCGACTCATCCATTTCCGTAGGGACCATGCCATTGTCCTCGCTAACTAACTTGATTGTGTTCAAAAATCCGGTGGGGCGGGCTGCTCCTCCCGGCCAACAACGCACCTTCCTTCACCACGCGCGGGCTCCAGGGCGGAAGGACGCGCGTACGGCTGGTTTGGAAAGGGTGGTTGACCACCGGGGAGCGGGCGGGTCCGTTCCGTCTACTTGGTCAAATTACTTTTGAACTGCAGGTGGCCATTTACTTGCTGGTCACCGAGTAGCCAGCCTCAAACTGCCAGGCTTCCAGGGCCGCCGCCAGGTACACCAGCGGCGCGTTCCAGTTGATGGCAATTTCGTTGGAAGCGTACGAACGCGCGTCGTCGGTATACACTTCGTCGGCAAACGCGGACGGGTACGTGGTGACGCGGTCCTGCCGGGCGGCGTTGGCGTTTGGTCCGCCCGCCAGCAGGCCCGGCACCGGCTCCGGTATCCCGTCGGCCTCCGAGGGACGGTGGTGGGGATGCCGCGGGGTTTTGTCGCCGTGTCCGGTTACGAAGGAGTAACCGGTGGCATTGCGTCCCAGCAGGTAATCCAGGTTGGCCAGGGCGTACCGGATGTATTTCTCCTGGCCGGTCAACCGGTACGCTTGCAGGAGCACGATGCCCTGGTTGGCCGCTACCGCGCTGCTGCCCCAGGCGTAATCCCCGGCCGATTTACCCATTACGGTTGCGTACGCCCGGTCGGAAGCGCCGTCGCTGAGCTCGTCGGCAAAATCAACCAGGCGTTTTTTCAGGGAGTCCAGCGCGGGGGTGGCAACCGGCGTCAGGTCCTTTTCAAACCGCGCCAGCGAGTAGTAGCCCAGCAAACGAACCTGCGCCCAGGAGGGGAGTGGCATCTTCCCGTCCGCCAACCGCGGAATGGCCCGGTAATACGCCTCTTTCCGGGTGGTGACGTACAGTTCGGCGGCCGCCCACGTCCACTCGTCGCTCACGTCCCCGTCGCCGTACGCACCGGTAACCACGTCCGGTTCGAACTGGTCGTTGAGGACCTTTTGGTCGTAGATCACCGCCGGATTCCGAACGGCCCATTCCCAGGCCCGGATGGCCGCCGAAAGGCACGAATCCGACAAGCCGGGCAATTGCCGGGGGTACTTCCGGTAGACGCGGCTCGCCTGGGCCATCACCGCCGCGAAGTCGAGCGTGGCGGCGGTACTTTTCTGCACGACGTACCGCGTGGCCCGCGCCTGGTCCGGCATCACCATCCCGTCGAACTTGGCATTGGTCAGCTTGTGGTAGACGCCCCCGTCGTCGGGGTCCTGCATGGTGAGCATCCAGCGCAGGTTCCACCGGGCTTCGTCGAGCAGGTCGGGCACCGGGTCGCCGCTTTCCGGAATGGCCAGGCGCAGGGTGTCGAAGAAGGCCGGGAAGTCCTCGTAGGCGGAAAGCAGCGTGCCCATCGTGATGCCGGAGTTGACGATGTACTTGTTGTAGTCCCCGGCGTCGTACCAGCCGCGCGGGGAAGCCAGGACGGTTCCCGCCGGGCGTCGGGCCGTAGCGGCGGAGGCGTGTACTTCCACCCGCGTATCCGGATGACCCGCGGGACGGGCCCACGGTCCGGCGTAGGTAGCCGGCAGGGGGGTGGACCCCCGCTGGTAGTAGAACCCCTTGGTGGCCGCTTTCACCACGTCCAGGTGCACGCGGGGCCGGATGTCGAACGGATGCGAATGCCCCGCGCCCGGAACGGATACGACGAACGTGCCGACCGTCCGGAAAGCCGAAAAATCGGCGATGCGAACGGTTTTCTGCGAGAAGGCGACGGTGCGCGGACTGCCCAGCGTGCCGGTGAAAACTGGTTTGGTCTGGCCGGGTTTGGTCAGGTGAAACGTGCTTCCCGGTCCGGTAACCACGGCGATTTTGGGTGCTTCGGGATAGAACCCCACTTGGTTGAGGCGGATGTTTTCCGACCGGTTTTGTCCTTGCAGGGGTAAAACCGCCCACAGCAGACAGCAAGGACGCCAAAGAATCCCGTACGGGATGCGCGTCCGGGAAGGTTGGTTTCGGTTCATCGGCGTTCAGGCAATCAGTTGATGAATGATCAACCCGCCAGGGGCTTCAAAACCCTGGCGAGGCAAGTGACCATCGGGCCGCGGTTTGGCGAGGAGAATCATCGTTCCCGCAACAAACGATGGATCTGCAATGAAACCAATTTTGCCGGCAATTTCCAGTAAACAAAGACATAGTTGAACGAATGCATGCTATTTTGGCCCCCGATTGCCCCGAAGCGGCCAACCTGGCCGGTAGGGAACCTTACCGGAAAGGCAATCGCCGGCAAGGGCGTCGATCACGGATGTTCAACCCTTCAACATTGCCCCCGATGAGACCGTTTCCGCTTGCCATTACCCTGTTGCTAGCCGTTTGCTCGCGCCTGACTGCTCAAAATGAACTGAAGCTTTGGTACCAGCAACCCGCCCGCAACTGGAACGAAGCGCTGCCCGTGGGCAACGGGCGACTCGGCGCGATGGTGTTTGGCAAAGTAAACCAGGAACTGATTCAGCTCAACGAAGGAACCCTCTGGTCGGGCGGGCCGACCAACACCAACCCCAATCCGGATGCACCCCGCTACCTACCCCAAATCCGACGAGCACTGGTGGACGAAGACTACCGGCGGGCTGAACAATTGACCCGCAAAATGCAGGGCCTGTTTACCGAATCCTACGAGCCGCTGGGCGACCTGGTCCTCGAACAGGCCTTGGCCGGCGAACCCACGGCGTACCGCCGCGAACTGGACATTGCCAACGCCACGTCCACAACCCGGTTCAGCGTCGCGGGCACGGCCTACACGCGGGAGGTGTTTGCGTCGGCTCCCGGACAAGTAATCGTTATTCGCCTGACGGCCAGTCGAAAGGGAGCGATTCGCCTGACCGCTGCCACCCGGAGTGTGCTCCACCACGCCAACGCGGTAATCGCCCCGGACGAGATTGCCATGAACGGCCGGGCCCCTTCCCACACCGATCCCAGCTACCTGGACACGGCGGAACAACCGGTAATCTACAACGATCCTGCTAAGTGCCGGGGCATGCGGTTTGTTCTGCGCGTGAAAGCGAAGAGCCCGGACGGCACAATCACCGCCGACACCGCCGGCCTGCGCGTAAGCGGGGCCACCGAAGTGGTGTTGCTGCTCTCGGCGGCCACCAGTTACAATGGGTTCGACAAGTGCCCGGACAAAGACGGAAAAAACGAAATTCAACTGGCCGAACAGTACCTGAACGGCGCGCTGGCCAAAGATTTCGATGCCCTCAAAAAGGAACACGTGGCCGATTACCAGCGGTATTTCAACCGGGTAAGCCTAACATTGAACGGCCGCCCGGCAGTGGACCGCCGCCCGACGGATCTGCCGATGGATGAACGCCTGAAGCGCTACGCCGAAGGCGGCCAGGACCCGGGTTTGGAAGCCTTGTACTTCCAATTCGGCCGCTACCTGCTCATTGCCAGCTCCCGTCCCGGTCGCGACGGTGATCCGGGCATTCCTGCTAACCTGCAGGGCATCTGGAATCACCACCTCCGACCGCCCTGGAGCAGCAACTTCACCACCAACATCAACGCGCAGATGAACTACTGGATGGCGGAAACGGGCAACCTTTCCGAATTGCACACCCCTTTGCTGGCGCTGATCGGACGCCTGGCGGTGACGGGCCGGGAAACCGCCCGCAACTTTTACCAGGCCCGGGGGTGGACGGTTCACCACAACGCCGACATCTGGGCCACTTCCAATCCGGTGAGCGGTGGTCCGCTGTACGCCAACTGGCCGATGGGCGGCGCCTGGCTCAGCCAGCACCTCTGGGAACATTACCAGTTTACCGGTGACGCGGACTACCTCAAAAACACGGCCTACCCGCTGATGCGGGAGGCGGCTTTGTTTTGCGCGGACTGGCTGGTGGAAGACCAGAACGGCAAGCTGGTGACGGCTCCCTCCACTTCACCCGAAAACGTTTTCATTACCGACAAGGGCCTGAAAGGCGCGGTTTCCGTGGCCACCACGATGGACATGTCGTTGATCTGGGATGTTTTCACCAATGTCATCCAGGCAGCGGAATTGTTGAAAACCGACGAGGACTTCCGGACGCTGCTCCGGGAAAAGCGGAGCCGGCTTTTTCCCCTGCA
>JACMKY010000560.1 GCA_014379925.1 Cytophagales bacterium
CCACCCGCCATGACCGACCTCCGAATTGCCACTGCCCAGTTTGAGAACCGGAGCGGCGACAAAGCCTACAACCTCTCGGTGATTGACCAGCTGACCCGGCGCGCCAAAGAAAAGGGCGCCCAGGTGATCAGCTTTCACGAACAGTCCGTTACCGGCTATACCTTCCTCAAGGACTTGTCCTACGCGCAACTGATGGCGCTGGCCGAAGAAATTCCCGACGGCGAAAGCACCCAAAAGCTGATGGACATCTCCCGGAAGCACGGCGTGGCCGTGCTGGCCGGCATCCTGGAAAAAGAAGGGGACCAGCTCTACAAGGCTTACGTCTGCGTGTACCAGAACCAGTTGCTGGCCAAGTTCCGGAAACTGCACCCGTTCATCAACGCCCACATTTCGCCGGGCAACGAATACGTGGTGTTCGATTTGCTGGGCTGGCGGTGCGGCATCCTGATCTGCTACGACAACAACGTGATTGAGAACGTGCGGGCCACCACGCTCCTGGGTGCCGACATTATTTTTGCCCCGCACGTGACCATGTGCACGCCTTCGACGATGCCGGGCCGGGGGTTCGTTGATCCGAAGCTGTGGCAGAACCGGGAAAGGGACCCCGTGGCGCTGCGGCTGGAGTTCGACGGCCCCAAAGGGTTGCGCTGGCTGATGCGCTGGTTGCCGGCCCGGGCCTACGACAACGGCATCTACGTGGTGTTCAGCAACCCGATCGGGATGGATGCCGACCAGTTGAAAAACGGCAATTCGCTGATCCTGGACCCGTTCGGGGAAGTGATTGCCGAAGTGAAGAGCTTCGACGACGAGATTGCAATCGGCGTATGCACCCCGGAGAAACTCACGCAAGCGGGCGGGTACCGTTACCGCAACGCCCGACGGCCCGAACTCTACCGCCGCATCCTCAGTGAGGACCACGTTTCGGTTACCAAACCCATCTGGTTGGAGAAGAAAGACCCAATGCCGCAAGGACAGGGATGACGGGTAAAACTCACTGGACCAGTGTCTGAACGATAATTGACAATCATGGCAACCATTTTCCTTTTCGTCTACCTGCTCATTGCCTGGCAACCCGCCCCTTCGCCCCGGTTCGAGGCGCAGACGCTGGACAACAAAATCAGCATCGGCTACGGGCTGGCCATCGGCGACGTGGACGGCGACCGCAAACCCGACATCCTGCTGGCCGACCAGAAGCAGATCGTCTGGTACCGCAACGGCGACTGGCAACGCTTCGTAATGGCTGCTGCCCTCACCGAGCGGGACAACGTGTGCATCGCCGCCCGCGACATCGACGGCGACGGCAAGGTGGAAGTGGCCGTGGGTGCGCAGTGGAATCCCGGCGAAACCAACGACGATGCCCAATCCGGTTCGGTGCATTATCTCATCCGTCCCGGCGACCCCACGCAACCTTGGAAACCCGTCCGCCTGTACCACGAGCCAACCGTCCACCGCATGAAGTGGGTGCGGACGACGGGGAACCGCTACCAATTGATCGTGCTGCCGCTGCACGGGCGGGGAAACGCGCGGGGCACGAACACCGGCGTGAACGTGCTGGCTTACGAAGTGCCCAAAAACCCCACTAGCCCGTGGAAACACCGGGTCATTGACTCATCGATGCACGCCACGCACAACCTGGAAGTGCTGGAAGAGCCGACGGGTACGCGTTTGCTGATCGGTGGCAAGGAAGGAATCAAAGTGCTCACGTTCGGCGGCGGAAAGTGGCAGACCGACAGCACCTGGGTTGAAAAGGGCAACGGCGCGGGTGAGGTGCGGCGGGGACGTTTCAAGAAGGGCACCTTCTTCGTCACCACGGTGGAGCCGATGCACGGCAACCGGCTCGCCCTCTACCGCACCGACGACCCCACCTTCACGCACGTGCTGACCGACAGCCTCAACCAGGGCCACGCGCTGGCTTGCGCCGACCTGCTGGGCTTGGGCAATTCGCAGGTGGTGGTGGGATGGCGCGAACCCAACGCGGGCAAAAAGGTGGGTATCCGGCTGTTCGTGCCACTCGACGATTCGGGCCAGCAGTGGCAATCGCATACCGTGGACGACAACGCGATGGCCTGCGAGGATTTGCAGGTGGCCGACCTCAACGCCGACGGCCAACCCGACATCATCGCCGCCGGACGGGCCACCAAAAACCTGGTGGTGTATTGGAACCGCTCGGTGAAGTAAGCCGCCACTGGTTTTCCGCCATCCGATCGGATGCATTCAAGCCGGGGGTGGTAAAAGACCGGCGTGGCGAATTTTTCTTCGAAAGGAGATGACACGTGCGACCCGTTGGGGAGTTGTCAGGAACCGACGTCCCCGTTGTTGTCTTTTTCCTCCGCTGCCGGGGGTTTGGGCAACCGGCCGTTCTCCTTCAGTTGTTGGAAGAGCAAATATTCAATTTGTCCGTTAAGGCTGCGGAATTCGTCGGTCGCCCATTTCTCCAGCGCTTTCTGCACGTCGGGATTCAGTCGCAGCAAAAACGGTTTCTTCTGGGCCATGCTACAGTTATCAGCGTTCGGCGAAATCACGGGTGCAGCGTACCGGCATTGACGACGGGGCTGACGGATTTTTCGCCGCACAGCACCACCAGCAGGTTGCTGACCATGGCGGCTTTTCTTTCTTCGTCGAGTTCGACGATTTTCTTTTCCGAAAGTTTCTCGAGGGCCATTTCCACCATTCCCACGGCCCCTTCCACGATCTGACGACGGGCGGCCACTACGGCCGTGGCCTGCTGGCGTTGCAGCATGGCGTGGGCAATTTCCGGCGCGTAGGCCAAGTGGCTGATGCGGGCTTCGGTCACCAGGATGCCCGCCCTCTCCAACCGGTCATTGAGTTCCTTTTCCAGCATTTCGTTTACTTTTTCGCCCCCCGACCGCAGCGTGATCTGGGTTTCTTCCTCGTCGAAGTGGTCGTAAGAGTACGAATTGGCCAAGTGACGCACGGCGGCTTCGCTCTGGATGACCACGAATTGCTTGTAGTCGGTCACTTCAAAGATGGCCTTGGTCGTGTTCTGCACTTGCCATACAATCACGGCGGCAATCTCGATGGGATTGCCCAGTTTGTCGTTTACCTTCAACTGGGCACCGTTCAGGTTGTTGGCCCGCAGGGACACCATGCTTCTGGTGAAAAATGGATTGACCCAGTGAAAGCCGGATTCTTTTACCGTTCCCTGGTAATCGCCGAAGAGCACCAATACCTGCGACTCGTTGGGGTTGACTACGAAAAAACCCCGCAGCACGGCCACGGCCAACAACGCCAGCAGAGCACCCATAACGACCCCGTTGCTGGCCTGGAAAACGCCGGCCCCCAAAAAAATGAGCAATTCCACCCCAATCATCAGGTAGCCGGAAAGTGGTTTGAAGGCGGTTTCATTGACCATGGTCGTGTACTTTTTGATATTAAATTGATATCACAAAAGTATTATTTATTCCGGGTATTGCAAGGGGAAATATTTATTTTGATGAGAAGCGGAAGGAGATGGCAGGCTGGTGCTAAATCCGGGCAGAAAGCACCGCGAATGCGTCGGAATTATGGTCACTTTGGGGCTTTAAAGCGTTGGACGCCGTTGCGATGCCCGGATGGTTAACTACCCGATTGTTTTTTCTCCCCATCACGCTCCCCCGGGTGCCCCGGTTGGTTTCGTCCGATCGGCATTGGTGGGCACGCTGGCGCTTTGCTCTTGGTTGCTCACCGGCACCGCACTGGGTCAATCGACCGGTATTGACAGCCTGGAGGCACGGCTTCCCACCCTGGCGGCCGACACAAACCGGGTGAACGCATTGAATCGCCTGGCCTACGCGCAGCGCAATTCGGAATACCAGCGGGCGTCGCTCTACGCGGAGGAGGCCCGGGTATTATCCAGCAAACTCCGTTTTTTGAAAGGCGAAGTGTCGGCGCTCAATACCGTTGGTTGGGTGCACTACCGGAAGGGAAACTACCAACAGGCTTTCGGCTACGCCCTTCAGTCCCTGAAAAAGAACGGGCCACTCGGTTCCAAGCCGGAGATCGCCCGCTCGCTCATTACCATGGCCCTGGTGGAAATCAAGCAGGATCACCATCCGAAAGCGATCGAATACTTGAACCGGGCGCTGGTCATCGGTGAGGAAACGGACGACAAACTCATTCGAGGACGTAGTTTGAACAACTTATCAACTATTTATTACAAACAGCAAAACTACCCGCTTGCGCTCCGGTACGCGCGTCAAGCCTTGGAGAACAACCGGAAGGCCGATGATCCGTCTTCGCTCTGCTACTCTTGGCGGAACCTGGGCAACGTGTACGTAAAGCAGGGCAAGGCCAATCAAGCAAGGGTCTGCTTCTTCAAATCGTTGAAGCTGGCCAACCAAACGAAAAACAAGTACCTGCGGGTAACCTGTCTGAGTGGCATCGGCGATGTGTTTGAATTGCAAGGCCGGTTTGCCCAGGCAATTGAGTACAAAATGCGGGCGGCCAAAGAAGCCCGCGAAGCCGACTTGCGTCCCGATCTGGAAGCGACGTACGCGAACCTGGCGGGGTTGTTTGCCAAGACCAACAACTGGTCCAGCGCCTACGCGTACCAGCAACTCTACACGGCCACGCACGATTCGCTTTACAACGAGTCGAACAGCCACAAGATCACCCAGCTGCAGGCGCATTACGACGCCTCGCAGAAGCAAGCCCAAATCGAGTTGCTCAAGCGGGAAAAGGCCTTGCAGGAAGCGGAAATCCGGAAACAGACGCTGTTGCGAAATTCATTCTTCGCTGGATTCGGCCTTTTCCTGATCCTGGCGTTTATCCTCTACCGGAGCAACCGCGCCAAGCGGAAAGCAAACGCCAAACTCCGGAGACAAAACCTCGAAATCCAGCAACAAACGAAAGAGATCGAAACGCAACGGGACCACCTGGCGGAGAAGGGCCGGCAAATCCAGCGGGCCCTCAACGAAAACAACGAACAGAAGCAAGAGCTGGAAGCGCTGAACGCGACGAAAGACAAGTTTTTCTCCATCGTGGCGCACGACCTGCGGGGGCCGCTCAATACCCTGGCCGGGTTTTCGGATCTTTTGTCGCTGGGGTTGGATTGCATGACGCGCGAAGAGATCGAAAGCATTGCCGCTGACCTGAGTAAATCGGTCCGGAATACCGTGCAGCTCACCAATAACCTGCTCACCTGGGCGCGCTGCCAGATGAACAGCGTGGACTTTCACCCCGTTACCCTTGACGTAAGCGAAGCCATTGCGGCCATGGTCAACTTACTCCAACCAACCGCTCAGCAGAAGGGAGTGGGCTTGCTGGCTGAAACTTCCCCCGGGCTGATGGCGCTCGTGGATGGTGAACACCTTTCGTTCATTCTGAGGAACCTGACATCGAATGCCATCAAGTTTACCCATTCCGGTGGCACGGTTCGGGTTGAGACCTCGGTTCAAGAGGGAATGATCGGGGTTTCCGTTACGGACACGGGGGTGGGCATGAGCGAGGAACGGGTGAACGACGTCTTCCGCATCGATACGCACCACTCCACGGCGGGCACCAACGAAGAGAAAGGAACGGGACTGGGCTTGCTGCTCTGCAAGGAATTCGTGGAGAAAAACGGGGGGCGCATTTGCGTAACCAGCCGCCTGGGCGAAGGAAGCACCTTTGGATTTACCCTTCAGAGATCCACGGTAACGGTTTGACACGGAGTGGCCGACCAGCGTTGGTATGGGTCAGCGTTTGATTGCCTATACCTGGGTTCCCCGGATGAGGATAGCAGACCGGATTGACTGTTCTTTCAGGTGCAGAAATTGTTTTCGCTGCTCGTCCCGTTTGAAGTGCTCGAAATCGCTTTCCGATTCAAATGTCACCAAATGAATCTCGTAGGGAATCTCCGTACTGGCTTCAATAATGCTGTCGGGCAGGGGCCTGATTCTTAACAGCAGCCTTCCGTTGTATTGGGCAATGAGGGGAATGGCAAGGGCTTCGAACTGTTCGAAAACCTCCGCCTGACCATCCGTGAGGTAGACGAGTTGGGTGATGAAAACCATCCGTTGATTATTAATAGATGGCAATAACAGCAATAATGGCTAACAACCCCACGGTTTTACTCGCTGAATACTTCGCCGCAATGCAACGAAGCGGGTGTTGAATGGATTGGTTTACTCACTTCAAGCAACGAGTCGCTTGATTGTTTGGAAATGCCGCTGAGCTGCCTACCGCAGCGGCAAAAACACTTCCGCCACCATGCAACGGGCGCTGCCGCCGCCGTTGGTTTCGATGGTGTCCAGTTCGCAGGCAATGAGCCGGGCATATTTTTCCAACCGGCGAATCTGCGGGACCGTGAGCGAACGGTACGCTCGGGCCGACATGACCAACAGGCTTTCTCCCCGCTGGTTGCGTAGCTGCAACATATTGCCGGCGAATTGGTTGAGCTGCTCCACTGTAATGGCAATCACTTCCTTACCGCTCTTCGCCAGCGTACTCCGCACGTGCCGACGCTCCTTGGGGTCGCGGATGCAGTTCAGGCAAACGACCGCGAACAAATCGCCCACCGACATCACCACGTTGGTGTGGTAAATTTCCTTGCCCTGGCCGTCGGTGGCCCGGAAAGTCACGGTTTGGTAGCCGATTTTCTCGGCGAAATCCTCCAGCACCGCCTCGTGGGTACGGGGCGAAAGACCCGCGTAGGCGACCTTGTTCATCCGGTCGAGCACCATACTGCCGGTGCCCTCCAGAAATTTGCCCGTGGCCTCGTAGTTGGTGAAATCAACGACGTTTTCGATGATAAAATCCTTTTCCAGGTCCTCTACCATCGGCCGGCTTCTTTCCAGGCGACGGTTCTCGGCCTGCATCGGGTAAAGGCAAACGGTACCATCCTGGTGGAAGGATACCCAGTTGTTCGGAAAAATGGAGTCGGGCGTGTGTGGTTCGGGCGTGTCGTCCACCACCCTGACGTCGACGCCGGCGGCCCGGAGCTGGTTTACCATCTGGTCAAACTCCCGCAGGGCACTTTCCTGCGCCGTTTCCCTCCGTTGAGCCGCCACGGCCGCGTTCTGGAAAGCATTGCTCCCGGCCGTCTGCTCGTTGAACCCGAACCGAACCGGACGAACCATCAATACGCGGGAAGTAGTCTGCACAAGGAATGACGAATGGTGAATGATTGATGAACGATGGGGTCGGTAAATTGAAAGTCTCTTTATTAGCCAACAACGAGGAATGTGTCCCGATACATAAATGTACAATGGAGTACGTTGCTTTACACATTAATCATTCACCATTGGTCATTAATCATTATTTATCGAATCGCGGAGCAGGGGCATGCTCATGCAGTGCGAGCCACCCCGTGCCCGCGAGAGTTCGGCGGAGGGCAGCAGGATGAGGGTATTCTGCACGGCTTCGGGCGTGGTAATTCCGCTTTCGAACTGCTGGAGCAGCGCCACGGCGTTGATTACTTCGAACCCCGCTTTCTGGAAGGCTTCCGCCGTCTTGTCGTTGCGGTCGTAGCCAATCACAACCCCTTCCTTGATGGCCAGCACGTTGCACGAATCGGTCCACTGCTCGCGCGCCCCGAAGGGAAATTCGTTGTTGCCGGAGTAGATGAACCACACCTTTTCCTTCGCGCCCAGATCGCGTTTGCTGACGTTTTCCAGCAAGTCTTCCAGGTATTCCACCGGTTCGGGATGCTCCTCCTGACCCCGGGTATAGGTGAGGATTTTCAGCTTATCGGTTGCGTGGCCGTCGAGCAGGTCTTCCATTAAGTGGGCGGCGGCCCAATCCTTCTTCTCCAGTTCCTCCCCCCGCCGAGAAAGGTTGCCCAGCAACACCCAAACGTGGCGACTTACCTGCGTGAAAATGGTGTCGATGTGCATGTAGTCCCGCTTCTTGGGAATCTTGATCACCGAGATTTTGCTCACCACCTCCTTGTCGAACAGCACCTTGATCACCTGGCTGACGGCGTAGGGGGAAGTCCGCTCGCTGCAACCGATGAGCAGGTGGTGCGGACTGACCATCATCACGTCGCCGCCTTCGAGGGTGGCGCGCTTGTAGTCTTTCTCGCCGTCGGGCAGCAGGAAGTGGTGTTCGCTCTCGGGAATTTCAATGATCTTCTGACCGCAGCCCGCAAAAAAAGGGTGGTTGTAGAAGATGTACTGCGTGAGCAGGGTCTCGCGGGTGCGGGCAACCTTGGCCGGTTTGTTGAGCAGAATGTAGTCGTTGATGACAATGCCGATGTCGCGCGTGAAGATGAAGTTGGGAACGGGCGCGAAAATCATCGTTTTGTCGGATAAGGTGCCCGTGATGAACGTCTTGGCCAACTCCCCCGAAGGCATCCCGAGCAGCTTTTCCTGTACCTGGTACGTGCAGCGTTCCACCGCGCAGATGGCGGCAACCAGCTTGGTGCGCACCACCCCGTCGTCGAGGATGTCGGCCAGCAACCGTTGGGGGTCAACGACCTTGTCGGAATTGAAGTAGCGGGGATCGTCCGGTTTGTAAAAGGCCCGGTCATTTCCTTCCGCGTCCACTTCCCCGATCTTGCCCTTGATTTTGTCGGGATCGAGAAAATACAGCAGCAGCTTGGTGTAGTGGTCGTATTCTCCCCGTCGCATGGTTTTCAGGTGCACGATGTCTTCGAACAGCCAATCCTGCGCCTTGGAAGGCACTACCTTGCCCAACCCGCTGTCGGGGCTGTGCACCAGCACGCGCCGCAGGGTACCGATTTCCGAAGTCACCCGCACCTGGCTCGGTATTACCACCTGATTCATAACTGCTTCTGTTCTTTCGCTTGTACCAAAGTTGGCCATAAAACCAGCCGTTTCCCCGCAAGTTAGCCTGCTCCCTGTTCAAAAGGAACTTCCGGTTGCGTATTTTTACGCGTCCAAACGGCACGCTATGCACCACAAACGTCTACGCTCCCTCTGCCTTTTATTTTGTTTCCTCCTGCTGGTTTCCTTAGTCCGGGCGCAGTCCCCCGCCATCCGCTGGGGAAAAGTGTCGGACCAGGAGTGGCGC
>JACMKY010000561.1 GCA_014379925.1 Cytophagales bacterium
CGATGATCTCAATGTCCGATTCGAGCGGATTGGCCGGGTCGGAGAGGGACAGGTCGCAGGCGTCCTCTTCCGAAAACAGCGAACGGAACACCCCGATGAAGTTCTCCCGGATCTGGTGGAAGGCCGTCAGGAAATTCTCCCTGGCTACCGTGTCAATCTCGGCGATGGTTTGCAGCAGATCGTTCCGGGCACCGAGCAGGTCCTGCTTCTGGGCGTCGATGAAGTCGAACCGCTGCTTGATTTCCTGGTGGGCTTCCATCGCCATCGGGTTGATGGGGCCGTACTCGTCGAGCCGCTTCTTCCATTGCTGCACTTTCTCGCGCAGCTGCCCTTCCGAAAGCGCCGCGGAGTCGGGATCTTCGCCCGGGAGCCCGTCCAGGTCCACGTCAAATTCGACGGACAGCCTTTCCCGGGTAGCCGTGAGGCCCAGGCGGGTTTCGTTGCGTTTCTCCCGCAAGCTGGCCAGCAACGCGTCGGCCCCCTCGCGCTGGCGCTGCACTTCGCGGAGTTCCTTTTCCAGTTTGTCGATCCCTCCCCGGCCCGCGTAGTACGCCCGTTCGGCTTCGTTGAGGCCCTGCTCGATGCCGGCCTGCTCGGCGTACATCGCCGCCAGTTGGTCGTCGTTGATTTCGGAAGTGAGCATCAGGTCCAGTACATCGGACTCCGTCTTCTGCAGTTCCTGGGCGTTGCGCTGCGCGCGCTGTTCCCCTTCTTCCCGCGTACGCTGCCGGAAGCGGGTTTCCTGCTCGAGGCTGTTCACGCGGTTCTGCTGTTGGTAAAAGGCCGCGTTCGCCTGGTGGTAGGCGGTAGACTGGTGGCCCGTGCGTTCGTTTTGCGCCACCAGTTCGCCGTTCAGCTGGCGGAGGCGGTTTTCCAGGCTTTCCACCGCCGCCCGCCTTTGCGTGACCAAGGGTTGTTCCCGCTCGATTTCTGCCCGCAGGCGTTGCAGGTCGTCCAGCATCTCCTCGCGGCGGGAACCCTGGTTGTCCAGCAACCGGACAAACTGTTCCCGTTGGGTTTTCACCCGCACGTGTTCCTGCCCAAGCCCGTTCACTTCCCGCTCGAGTGCCTGGAGGCGGGCGTTGAGTTGGGCGAGTTGGGCGGCTGCCCGGGTCTTGCGCTCCTGCGCCGCTTCCAGACCAGCGCGGACCCGTTGCGTTTGGCCGGTCAGGTGTTGAACGGCTTCCGCCAGCTTTTCCAGGTTCTGCGCCTGCCCGATGCGCTTGCCCGGCAACGCGCCCGCCGAGCCGCCCGACACGCCGTACGGATGCCAGACGATCCGTCCGTCGCGGGTGACCGTGCCGCCCGGATCCGGACGGTGACCCACCCCCGCCGCCGGGTCATCGGCGATGAACACTTCCCGCAGGAGGTGCCTTACCAACGGCTGGTAGCGCGCCTCGCAATCCACCACGTCCAGCATCCGTACCAACCCCGCTCCGGTGGGATCAACCCCGCCCACCCGGACGGGGCCGGGCGCTCCCGTCAGCCGGGGTAGTTGGTCCAGCACGAAAAAACTTGCCCGGCCCTGATCAGCCTCGTCCAGCAGGGCGACGGCCCGCAGGGCCTGCGCTTGGGTCTCCACCACGTAGTGGTTGAGAAAGGGCTCGAGAAAACGCTCCACCGCCGCCTTGTCCGATTCCCCACAGGTGAGGAGGTCGGAAAGCAGGGGAACCTGCTTCTCCCAGCGGTCGGTCGTTTTCAGGAACTTAATCGCCTCGGGAAACCCGTCCAGGCTGTCGGCCATCGCCTTGGTGAGCCGGTACTCGTTCCGGCGGGCATCCAGCCCGCGGGAGGTGCGGGCCAGTTGGTCGCGGAGGTCGTCGGCTTCGGCTTCCAGTGCCCGCAAAGCCTCCTGCCCGGCCTCTTTTTGTCCGCGCAGTTGGGTGAGTGCCCGGTCCTGGGTTTCCAGTGCCTCCGCTACTTCCCGCCGCTGCTGATCCAATGCCCCGAGGGTGGCCGTCTGTTCAGTGGTATCGGAAGCCGTTTTTTCCAGTTCAATGCGCAACGAAGATAGTTGCAGTTGCTTGATTTCAAGCGATTTGGTTGCCTGATGGGCGGCTTCCTGTTGCTGGCGGTAGGCCTGGTTGGCGGCGTTCAGTTCCCGTTGGAGTTCCTGGCCAAGGTGTTGATGGTGTTCGTAGGTACGTTGCGCGTCCAACCATTCGGCCCGCGTCTGGGCCAAACGTTGCCCGGCCCGTTCCCCTTCTTCCCGCAGCCCGTCCAGGGCCGCGGCCGTCTGCTGGTTGGTTTCTCCATCCTCGGCCAGTTGTTGGCGCAGGGCGTTGCCCCGGTCGTTGAGAAATTGCCGGCGTTCGTTTTTTAATTTCCGTTCGCTTTCGTACTGCCGGATGCGGGCCACGTGTTCGTTGAGGGTTCGCTGGCGCCCGGCCAGCAGGCGTTCCTGGTGGATGAGCGCCGCTTTTTCTTTTTCCAGGTCGGCTTCTTTGGTGGCCAATTGGGCGTTGAGACCCGTTTTCCGGTCGGTTTCGGCCGCCATCTGCTGGTCCAAGGTAAGGAGCGACTCGCTTTGCTGGCGCACCGTTTTTCTGGCCAACGCCACGCTTCCCTGCTTGTATTCCCCCTTCAACTGGTAGTAGTGCTGCGCCTGCCGGGCCTGTTTTTCCAGCACTTTCGCGTTTTTGCCAATCTCAAAGAGCAAGTCTTCGACGCGCTCCAGGTCCTGGTTGGTGTCTTCCATCTTGCGGAGCGTCTCCTTTTTCCGGAGCTTGAACTTGGCGACCCCGGCGGCCTCCTCAAACAAACCCCGCCGGGCGTTGTCCTTGTCATTGAGGAGGTCGTCCACCATTTTCAGTTCAATGATCGCGTAGCTGTCGGGGCCGATGCCGGTGTCGAGAAAGAGGTTGGTGATGTCCTTGAGGCGGCAGCTGATTCCGTTGAGCAGGTATTCTCCCTCGCCCGTGCGGTAGTATTTGCGGGTGATGGTGACCTGGGAATATTCGGTAGGAATGAGGTTGCGGGTGTTGTTGAACGTCAGCGATGCCTCGGCCATTTGCAGGGCTTTGCGGTTCTTGGTGCCGTTGAAGATAACGTTCTCCATCTTGTCGGAGCGCAGGGCGCGGGTTTTCTGCTCGCCCAACACCCAGCGAATGGCATCGACCACGTTGGACTTGCCGCACCCGTTCGGACCCACGATGCCCGTAACGCCCTGGTCGAAGTGAATGGTAATTTTATCCCCGAAACTTTTAAATCCTTTTACTTCTAACTTGCTGAGTTGCATGGGATCGTTGGCAAGAAAAGGCCGGCCGGGACGGCACCCGGGCCGTGCGTATCCACGGCCTGGCAAACCCGCAAATCTAGGCTAATCGGGGCACACTTACCGAAAATAACGCGGCGGCGGGTGGCGGCAACCACCCAAAACGCGAAAGCCCGGATTCGGCTGGCACACTTTGTGCATTCTTTGCGTACTTTGCAACCCGAGCAGTCGTAAGTCGTGGCATTGTTGCAGGGGAACGACGCAAGTCGCAAGTCGCAGTAGTGCAAAGAACTGCCAATCAACCAGTCAAGTAAGCAAGGCGTATGGGTTGTTTCCAGTGGGCCGCACTCCGCTTCCCGCAACGCTGGGCGGCACATTGCCTACGTGCTTAACGTCAGCCTCATGATGAAGAAATCCCCGTGGATGCTCGGTTTATTGATTCTACTGGTGGGTTTGTCGCCCGCCCTGGCGCAGAAGACGACGCGCCAGCCCCCTGGCCGGTCCTCCCGTGAGCCCCGGAAAATCGTAACGGGTCCGCAAAATCTCCTTAAGATCAATCCACTGAGCATCTTCACCCTCACGGGTTCGGTAGCCTACGAACGCGTGATCAACGACCGGATGAGTGCGCAACTGGGTTTCTTCTACACGCCGCCCACCGTCAAGCTCTTCGATACCCGGTTCAACGGGTTCGGTTTCACGCCGGAATTCCGGTATTACCCGCTGGAGTCAGTCGCCGCTCCCAGGGGTTTCTACGTGGCGCCCTACCTGCGTTACCAACGCTTCCGACTCACGTACGACGACCCGGACAACGACCAGTACGACGGCAGCGGCGTGTTCAGCGCCTTCGGCGGGGGCGTGCTGGTGGGCGGACAGTGGACGTTTGGTGACCGGATTTCCGTGGATGCCTTCCTCGGACCAGCCCTCAACGGCTTCAATTTCAAGGCCGACGTTGCCCAACTGGACAACCAACTGGAAGACCGGATCAAACTGCCCATCCCGGGTGCCGTCAGCCCGCGCTTCGGCCTGACCGTGGGAGTGGCGTTTTGATGAACTATTTTCTTAAATACCCTGCCTCAAAGCGGATTACCAAAGATTTTTTCCAAACTTGGGCAAGTCGGTTTGCAAATACACCGTTTACCATTCTAAAAGACACCCAATCGCGTTTCCTGTTCATTGATAATGAATAATTGATAATTGACGATGGACAGAAAGCTGGAAAACACCTTCCGGAAATTGGAAGAAGCCCGGATGCGGATGCTGGACGTGGTCGAGCGTCACAGCGAAGAACGACGCACCCGCAAGCCGTCGGCGGCCGAATGGTCGATGGTGCAGGTACTGACCCACTTGATGACCACCGAGCAAAGCATCTTGTCCTACCTGCGCCACAAGGCGACGAAGGGAGACCTGAAGCGGGCGGGATTCCGGTCCCTGGTGAGCGCGCTGGCCGTGTCGCTGGCGTTGCGTTACCGCAAGAAAATCAAACGGCCCCCCGGCGTGGCCGATCCGACGGATGCGCTGACTTACCAACAGGTGAAGCAGCACTGGGAAGAGGGGCGCGCTCAATTGAGTCAGTTCCTGGATGCCTTTCCCAACGAATGGATGGACAAGGAAATCTTCCGGCACCCCCTGGCCGGCATGATGAACATCCACCAGGCGGTGAATTTCATGCGCGAACACGTGCAACACCACCGGGCACAGATCCAGCGGCTGGCAGCGGCGGGATGACCATCCATCGGCAACGCGACGTTCGTTGGGAACCGCCGCTTTCCACCGGAAACCCTTACCTTTGTCCCCTGGATATCCACTGGTTCCCTTTACCAACCGAATGGGTTGAGAGGCAAAAGAGAGCAAAAAACTGGTAACTATCGGACGGCCTCGCTGTTGGGTACCCGAATCAAATCACCGGGATCCTTGGTGAGCAATCCGTCCTTCACGTTGTTATTCGTCCATTCCCTCGTTTGCCGGGGGGACCTATCTCCGCATGGCTAAGAAAAAACCCCTGATTCTGGTTTCGAACGACGACGGCATCACGTCGCGGGGCATCCGCACGTTGGTCGAGTTGATGACCCAACTGGGAGAAGTTGTGGTGGTGGCGCCCAACAGTCCGCAGTCGGGGATGGGCCACGCAATTACCGTTGCCAACACGCTTCGGCTCGACCCTTCCATCGCTTTCGAGGGCGGGCCGGTTGGCGGCATCACGGCCTACGAATGTTCCGGCACCCCCGCCGACTGCGTGAAACTGGCCAAGCACCACGTGCTGAAGGACCGCAAGCCCGACCTGGTGGTGAGCGGCATCAACCACGGCAGCAATTCCTCGGTGAGCGTATTGTACTCCGGCACGATGTCGGCGGCCATTGAGGCGGCCATTGAGGGGTTGCCCGCCATCGGCTTCTCGCTGTGCGACTATTCGCACGAAGCCGACTTTTCGCACACGCACGAATGGGTGAAGAAGATCGCCAATCAGGTACTCCAGCACGGGCTGCCTGCCGGGGTGGCGCTCAATGTCAACATCCCGGCCAAAGCGGCCGGGGAGATTGAGGGCATCAAGATCTGCCGGCAGGCCAACGCTTCGTGGCAAGAGAAGTTTGACACGCGGAAAGACCCCTACGGCCGCCGCTACTTCTGGATGACGGGCCGCTTCGTCAACCACGACCAGGGGGAGGATACCGACGAATGGGCCCTGGCGCACCACCACGTGTCCATCGTACCCTGCGTGTTCGACCTGACGGCCCACCACGCCCTGGCTGCCCTCAACGCCTGGGGACTGTGAGCCCGAAGGAATGAAATGATTCGATTCTCTGATTGCCGGTTGCCGATGATCAGCTGCTCGTTGCTTGCCATCAACCACCAACCGAGATCAAGAATGGATTAAGCCAGGGGATTATTTTATTTTTGCTATAATTCATCACGAACCGGGTTGATTGCAGATGGCTATACTGGGGTCTCTTTTGAAGGGGGGAATCAAGTTGCGGAAGATGGTGGATCAGGAGAAGCGCCTTCCGTCCGGCTTGCAGAATGAGGAACTCCGTGAACTGCTCACCAAGGCGCAGTTTACGGAGTTGGGCCGGACGTTTGATTTTGAGCGCCTGCTCCGATCCTCCGGTCGGTTCCATTCCAAGGGAGACCTGTACGAGCGGTTCCGCCAGCAGGTTCCGATCTACAACTACGACAAAATTTTCCGGGAGTGGTGGCACCGCGCCAAGGCCGGCGAAGAAAACGTGTGCTGGCCCGGCAAAACCCGTTACTTCGCCCTCAGTTCGGGCACGTCCGAAGCCGCCACCAAGCACATTCCCATTACCCGCGACATGGCGAAAGCCATCCGCCGAACCAGCATCCGCCAAATCCTTTCCTTGTCCAACTACCCCGACCTGCCCGGCAAACTCTACCAGAAGGGCATTTTGATGCTGGGCGGCAGCACCCACCTCAATTTCAACGGCACTTTTTTCGAAGGCGACCTGAGCGGCATCAGCGCGAGCCAGCTGCCCTTCTGGTTCCAGCACTTCTACAAACCGGGCCGCAAGATTGCCCAGAACCCCGACTGGAACAGCAAACTCGACGAGATCACCCGCCAGGCGTCGTCGTGGGACATCGGCGTGATCGTGGGCGTGCCCGCCTGGATCCAGATTCTGATGGAACGGATCATCGACTTTTACGGGGTGGAAACCATCCACGACGTCTGGCCCAACCTGATGGTCTACACCCACGGTGGCGTGGCCTTCGATCCCTACCGCAGCGGCTTCGAAAAACTACTAGCCCACCCGATCACCTACATCGAGACCTACCTGGCTTCCGAAGGCTTCATTGCCTTTCAGGCCCAGCCCAACCGCCGCTCCATGCGGATGGTGCTCAACAACGGCATCTTCTTCGAGTTCGTCCCCTTCAATGCCAACAACTTCAACGCCGACGGCGATCTTGTGGAGAACCCCCAGACCCTGATGATCGACGAAGTGGAGGAGGACAAAGACTACGCCCTGCTGCTTTCGACCTGCGCGGGCGCGTGGCGCTACCTCATCGGCGACGTGATCCGGTTCGTGTCGAAGGCGGAAAGCGAAATCGTCATTACCGGGCGCACCAAGCACTTTCTGAGCCTCTGCGGCGAACACCTGTCGGTGGACAACATGAACCGGGCCGTCGAACTGGTGGCCAAAGACCTCAACATCACCATCCGGGAGTTTACCGTGGCCGGCATTCCCTACGGCACCATGTTCGCCCACCAGTGGTACATTGGCACCGACGACGACCCGGACCCGGACCAGTTGCGCGACCGGCTCGACCAACGCCTCCAGGAACTCAACGACGACTACCGGGTGGAGCGCATTGCCGCCCTCAAGGAAGTGCTGGTGAAGGTGCTTCCCGCGGAAGCCTTTTACAAGTGGATGAAGCTCAAAGGCAAGGAAGGCGGCCAGAACAAATTTCCGCGCGTGCTCAAGAAAGCCCTTTACGAGGACTGGGAACACTTCGTGAGCGCCCAGATGGAGTTTGAGCGTTGAAGTAAGGAAAGCGTCCTTGCTCCGGTAAGTGCCTGAGGCATTCCAGCGAGGGTCTGGCGGGTGAAACGGTCGGATTCGGGTGCAAATGATCCGTTTATCATCCCGTTAGGCAAGGTCTGCGCGGAGTGCCGCCCAGTGGAATGTTGCCTGATTGATTGGGGGTGCTGAACCAACTGACTATCCCACTTTCCCGAATCCCTGCTGCCAGTAGCGGTTCAGTTCCATCACCTCCCGCTCGCAGAGGTCGGTCATGAACGCTGGCCGCTGGCCGCGCTGCACCTGCGCCACGGTTTTCCGCAAATCCAGGAAGCGCAGCTGCTTTTCCCGTTTGGCGTCTTTGCTTCCCCAGTTGTAGACGGGCAGTACGTCTACTCCGGTCACTTGGGTATGGGAGTGGTCGCCGACGACCCCCTTCTCGATTGTCAGTTTGAGCATCAGGGGCAGGCGGTCCCAGACGAAAATGTCGTAGGCCACGAAGTCTGCCAGCGAATACACCGCGAAGCCCGCCTTCATCCGGTCGCTGAACGGGTCGCGGAAGACGTATTTTTCCATCGGCTGCGCCACGTGCGGGTGTCCGCCCAGGATGATGTCGGGTCCGGCTTGCTCAAAGATCCGGTGAAACAAGTCCACCGTGCGGGCCAGGGGATAAGGTTGGTAGGCGAAGCCCGCGTGCAGCGACACCACCACCACGTCGGCGCGCTGGCGGGCCAGGGCCGCGTCCCGAACGATGGCGTCAATCGGGCAGTCGGGCGCGTTGAGCCGCAAGTGGTTGACCAGCCAGGGTTGCGAGGCGGGAAGCTCGAATTGGTTGAGCGAATAGGTGTAGGCCAAAAAGGCTACGCGGATGCCCCGGCGTTCCAGCACCGGAAACCGGTTGCGCTCCGGCGCGTTGCGGGCCGTACCCGCGAAGGCCACGCCCCGGCTCTCCAGGAAGTCCATTGTGCGCCGGATGCCCGACTCGCCCATGTCGAGGCTGTGGTTGTTGGCCGTCGACACCACGTCGTAGCCTTTTCCCCGGAACGCACCGCCCGGCACCCGTCCGCTGAAAATCTCGAACATCGCCGCCGAGCCGTTGAAAAGCATGTTGCTGAGCATCACTTCCGGCACCAGTGAAGGTGGTCGTTGGGTGTCGATCGGCGTTTCGAGGTTGGCAAATACCAGGTCCGAACCGAAAAAGAACGCGCCCGTTTCGTCCCACAGGCGTTGCGTAGCCGCCGGATTGATCCATTCGTAGGGCATCAGATCGCCGCCCGCGCTCAACGTGATCCGGCTTTGGGAGCGGAAATCGCCGGGGGGCGTAAAATCCAGCGTCTGTTCCCCGAAGTGCCGCACGGTGGTTTCGTCCGGAAGGGGAGGTGGCCGGAAGTAGTACTTGTAGCCCAGGTACACCACTTCTGCCCTGGTCATGTACCGGGGGTTTTCCTCAAATTCGACCGGGGGCGTGGCCCACTGCCTTCCTTTCCACACCGCCACCAACCGGTACAGCCAGCGGAGCACCCCCACGAGCAGTTTGCCTCGCCGGGAAAAAGGCAATTGCAGGGTGGAAGGGTTGTCGTTTGGTTGCAAGTTACGGGTTGGCAGGTTATGGGTTGGCAGGTTACAGGTTAGCAAGTTACAGGTTGGCCGGTTACGGGTTGGCAGGTTACAGGTTGGCAGGTTACAGGTTGGCAAGTTACAGGTTAGCAGGTTACAGGTTAGCAGGTTACAGGTTAGCAGGTTAC
>JACMKY010000076.1 GCA_014379925.1 Cytophagales bacterium
CGTGGTGCCGTAGGAAATTCCGATCTCCTCAACGGCTTCGTAGACGCGGAAGGTGATCACGCCCACGTTGTCGGTGGCCGCCTCCCAGGTCAGGCTGATGGAGAAAGTAGTCTGCTCCGGGCTGCTCAGGGTGCCCGGGGCGGTCGGTGCCTGCGTGTCGGCCGGGGTTTTGGTGCTCACCGCTAACTCACTGCTGACCGCCGAGTCGTTGCCGGCGGCGTCGCCGGCGGCCTCGGTGAAGCGGTAAGAAGTACTGGCCCGCAGTCCCTCCACCAGGAAACGGGTCGTAGTGCCGTCGGCAGTGGCGATTGGTGCCCCGTTCTGGTAAAGAATGTACTTGGTTACTTTCACGTTGTCGGTGGCGGCGTTCCAGGTCAGGTCAATGGAGGATACGGTCTGGCCAGGACTACTCAGGGCGTCCGGCACCGTGGGGGCCTGTTTATCGTCCGGTTCCCGGTCCTCGACCGTGAAGGAGATGGTCAGGGGCGTGCCGGCGGCACCCTTGGCGGCGGCCTCGCAAAAGGGAGTAGCCACCAACTGGTGCGGTCCCGCCGTTGGCGTCCAGGCCGCGTAATCGTTGCCGAGGTTGCCCGCCAGGGCGTAGGGAACCGAACTCTCAACGGCGTGGGCCACGGTGGCGTCGTAGTCGAACCGCACCGAACCGGAGATGGCCGGATTTACGTTCGCCCGGATATTGAGCCGGCGCGTGGGCAAGTCGGACAAGCGGAGGACTGCCCCGTCGACGAGGGTTTCGTAGCCGGCGACCGGTTGGTCGGTATCGGCGTTGATGAGGGTGTAACTGACCACCTTACCCGCCTGGGTGCACTGGGGCGTTCCTTCGTATCCCGCGTAAAGCGGCACCATCCGACCCATGCCCCGCTGACGGATGTCGGCCGCGGCCAGGTCACCCGTTCGGTCGGCCCGCTTTTCCCGGATGTGGGCGGGGTAGTCGTTGTTGGAGTAGGAAGTGGTGGCGTAAGTAAGCGTAACCTTGCCGCCGTTGTTGCGGAAAGCCACCGTCCCGGCCGGCATAGTCGGCATTTCCAGGTACAGGTTCCCGCCCAGCAACTCCGTTTCGCCGTTCTGGTTGGTTTCAATCACCGTGCCGCCACCTTCCGTCTTGATGCCCAGAATCCAGAGTCGGGCGGCGTTGTTGATGATCCGCGTAATGCTACCCATCGAAAGAGTTTCCGCGTTGAGCTGGCGCGCCCATACCCGTTGGGGGTAATCCAGGAAAACCTTGATTATGATGGTATTTTCCAGGAACAGGGGGCCGGTTCCCGGGCCGCTCTGGTAGCCAGCGTACCCTTCCCCCATCGTGACCACGTCCACCAGCACCAAGGGCCGGGCCGCGGTTTGCTTGAAGGAGACGAGGCCGGTTGAGGTAACGCCGGAGTGCAGCCGCGTGATGCTCAGGCCCTGAATGATCAATGGCTGGGGACCGTCGGCTTCGACGAGAAAGAAAGCTTGCGGCCGGGCGGCATCGTTGAAAGCACCCCAGGCGGGCGAAACGTCCGTCTTGGCGCCCATGATCTTGCGCACGCCCGCCGGGACCCGCAAGGTGCGGCTAACGAGAAAGTGCCCGGCGGGAAAGAAGACGGTGGTTTTACCGGCGTCCAGCGCGCGCTGGATGGCGTCGGTATCGTCGTGCCAGTCCACCCCCCCGGTGGCGTCGGTGCCCTTGGCCCCGTAGTCCTCGACGTTGGCCCAGTTGGCCAGGTTGCTGTCGTGAAATTCGGGGGTTTCCTCCATTGTCAGGTTCAGCGAAAGCGTATCGGTGGCAAACACGCGGTTCACCCGCGAAGAAACCAGCTCGCGGATGTCCGCGCCGGGCATTACCTTGCCGTTGTGCCGGAGGGCGGCCTGGTAGCCTTCGGTCCGCACGTTCCGCAGGAAGAACCCGCCCTTGTTTTCCAGGGCAACCCGGTCGTTGGCGCCGCCCTGCAGGGTGGCTTCCACCAGGGTGATCAATCCGAAACCACTGAAATTCTCCAGGGCCGGCACGCGGTTGTTGCTCAACAATCGCCGGATGGACAAGGCGTTTTCGTTGTTGTAAATGCCGACCACTTTCTGGTTGAGCAGGCTGATGTGCTCCAGCGTGATGCCGTACTGGACGCCCGTCGTCCGGATGCCGTAGTCAAATCCTTCGATCTGAACGTTCTTAAGCAGGCAGGGGCCCGGCCACCGGCGTTCCATACTCACGCCCACCTTCCCGGCTCCCCGAAGAACCACGTCGCGGATGGCGCCTCGGTTGTTGGCCAGGTAATCGATGGCAATGGCCCCCGCGTTCTCCTGCCCGATCTCCACGGTGAGGTTTTCGATGTAATTCCCGTACGCTTCGTTGCCCTCCCCCAACTGGAGGTAGCCACTGGCGTTGGGGTCGCCTCCGAAGTTGTTGGAAGTGGTGAAGAGCACGGCTTTCGGTCGGTTGGGATCGCCGTAGCCGGGGGATTTATCCTTGAGCTTGATGATGGTTTGGGTGCGGCTTTGGCCGTAGAAGCGGAACTCCCCCCGGAAGTTGCCGTTTTCCTTCCTGGCCTCCAGCCGGTTGCTTACCAGGTAGGTGCCTTTGGGAAAGTAGAGCGTTTTGCCGTGGTTCTCGAAAATGGCCCTTTGGATCGCCTGGGTGTCGTCCGTTGCGCCGTCGCCCTTGGCGCCGTACTGGGTTTTGACGTTGACCACCGCGGCGGCGGGAAACAGCCGCTCGCCGGTCGGGTAGGCCTGGGCGCGCAGTTCGGTGGCCCCGGCCAGACAAAACAGCAACCAGATCGCGGAGTGCCTCAGGGTAGTCATCAGCGTGGTTATCGTTGGGTGCATAGCGGCTTGAATCATGGTGACGGCAAGTGGAAAAGGATTCGGAGGCGGACTGGCTGGCGCCTCCCTGAAACAAAGGTATCACGGAAGGGGAATAGTAAATAATCGGGGAGCGCGCGACGCGTTAACCCGATGTGAGCGGGCGATTGAATCGGCGGCATTCGGGCGCTTCCGCCAAAAATTGAATCGGGAAGGTACCCGTTAAGCACCAGAAATTAGGCCCGAAGGAGGGGGTTTTCTACGAAATAATGCAATATTAACAAACTTTCATTCTGATTGCCGGCAACAAACAACGAGGAAGACGCGCATCTCTGCCCGTCACTTACATCGGAAGTTAAATAGGATTTTTGCCTTAAGGGGAAAGGGATTTCCCGGGCGTTTTTCCGGCAACAACCGCGCGCTGCGGAAGCGCCGGGTCCGGAACGGATGGGCAGTAGACGGATCGGTGCCCTAATCGTTCTGCGTTTCGGGGGACGGGGATTTTGCTTTGGGTTCGGAGGCCGGGGATTTTTCCCGGTCGGGAATCAGCCGGGTCAGCCCGCGGGCAATCAAGGGGGTAAACCCCACGAAAAGCACCACGCCCGCCACGTTGAACAGCACGTGGGCATTGGCGATCTGACGCGACACGTTGCCGCCGCCGCCCGCCAGCCACTTGGCGAGCCCGGCCAACTGGGCGGCGAAGAGCACCCCCAGCGCAACGGTGGCGAGGTTGAAGAGCAAGTGAAATATTCCCGCCCGCACGGCGGCCCGCGAACGGCCCAGGGTCGCCACCAGCGTGTCGGCGCAGGTACCAATTTCGGCACCCAGCATGATGCCGATTCCGGCGGTGAGGGGAACCAGGCCCTTCGAGGCCAGGATGATGATGATGCCCAGCGTAGCCGAGGAGGATTGGATCAATACCGTAAAAATGGCCCCGACGCCCACGCCCGCCAGGGGCGTTTCCAAGCCGGTCATCCAGTCCAGGAAAGGCCGGTAATCTTTCAATGGCTCGGCGGCTTTCCCGATGGTTTCCAGCCCGAACAACACCAGGCCGATCCCGAAAAGATTCAACCCGACGTAGCGGGTCCGTCGCTTCTTGGCCAGCACGTAGACCAGGAAACCAATGGCCAGCAGGACGGGCGAGTATTCGTTGAGTTTGAGCGCGAAAATCTGGCTGGAGATGGTGGTGCCGATGTTGGCGCCCATGATCACCCCCAGCGACCGGTCGAAAGGGAGGGCCCCGGCGTTGACCAGGGCAATGACCATGATGATGGTCACCGAGGAAGAATCGAGGATGGTGCAGGCCACCGTACCCGTCAGCACGCCCGCCAGCGGATTGACCGTGCTCTTGGCGAGGATGTTTTTCATGCGGTCGCCCGCCAGCCGCTTCAAGCTGTCGGAGAGGCGGGTAACGCCGTAAAGGAACAGAACCAGCCCCGCGACGGCTTCCAGGATGATGTCGGTAAAATCCAAGGTGGAAGGGAGTTGTCCGTAAATGTATCATCCCGCTTCCCGCATCCAACATTATCTTATTGTTACCAATTAGAAAACCTGTTCTTCGTCGCGTGCTTCTTTTAGGGTTTGTCTGCTTATCTTGACGGCTTCCGACGCGTACTTCACTTTTACTCCGGTCCCGTGTCAAACTTAGCATCCGCGTCAGCGGAGAAATTGGTCCGGGGCATCGGCCGGTGGGATTTCGTCGCCCTCATCGTCAACATCACCGTCGGGGCGGGTATCCTGGGTCTACCCTCGAAGGTCTACGGCCTGGTGGGTCCGTACAGCCTGCTGGCGTTCGTGGCCTGCGCCGGGGTGGTGCTGCTCCTGATCCTGTGCTTTGCCGAAGTGGGCAGCCGCTTCCGCGGAACGGGCGGCCCCTACCTGTACGCCCTGGCCGCCTTCGGACCCCTGGTCGGGTTCGAAGCCGGCTGGCTGCTGTGGCTTTCGCGGCTGTTCAGTTTCGCCTCGGTCGGCAACCTCCTGGTCAGCTACGCGGCCTACTTCTGGCCGGCGGCGGCTTCGGGCGGGGGCCGGGCGGGCCTGCTGACCGGCGTCATTCTTTCGCTGGCGGGCCTCAACTTCGCGGGCATCCGGCCCGCGACGGTGGTCAACAACGTGATTACGGTCAGCAAGCTGCTGGTACTGCTGCTGTTCGTGGGAATCGGGTTGTTTTTCGTGGATCCCCGGGCGTATGCCTTCCCACCGCCGCCCGCTCCTTCGTCGTTCGCACTGTCAATCCTGCTGCTCATCTTCGCGTTTTCCGGATTCGACGTGGCGTCGGTTCCGGCGGGCGAAGTGCGGCAACCGCAACGCAACGTGCCCTTCGCCCTCTTTACCGCCCTGGGCGGGGTGACGCTGCTGTACCTGGCCATCCAGGTAGTTTGCATCGGTACGCTGCCGGACCTAGCCGGTTCCGAACGGCCCCTGGCCGACGCCACCGAACGGTTCGGGGGCCCGGCGGGGGCGGCCTTTCTCTCGGCGGGAGCGCTGATTACGGTCCTGGGAACGCTCAACGTACTGATGCTCACTAGTTCGAGGATTTTGTTCGCCATGGCCGAGCGCGGACAACTGCCGCCGTTGCTGGCTACTACCCACCCCCGTTTTCGCACGCCCGGCGTGGCCATCTTCCTTACGACGGCGCTGCTGCTGTTGCTGACGGTGGCCGGAACTTTTCTCTACGCGCTCACCCTCAGCGCCATCATCCGGCTGTTTACCTTCGCCACCACCTGCGCCGCCCTCCCCCGGTTGCGGCACGCCTCACCCGCGCCGTTCCGGGTAAAGGCCGGGGGGGTGGTTGCCGCTGCCGCGCTGCTGCTGTGCGGGGGATTGTTGCTCAACAGCACCTGGCAGGAAGCGCGCGACGCGGGGATTGCGGCCGCCGTGGGTTTGGTGATCTACGTCCTCTATTCGCGTAAGCAACCGTTGTCCGCCCGCAAATTCACCGGGTAGTCTACTTGCTTTGCGGGCATTATTCCTTTCTTTGCTGACCGGTGTCTGACGTCAGTACGCGGCGGGAAACAATTGACCCGTCTGGCTTACCTGACTATTTGAACGGCAATGTTTTGCACTACGCATCACTTGCCATTTCGGCTTACGCCTTACAACTGCTTACCACGGAGCCCAAACCCACCGTTTGCAATCAACCAGTCCATTTCTCTTCCATGCTCCCGACCAACCTTCCATCCGTAGCCGTCCGAACCCCGCAGCGCGTGGCCGAGGTGGCCTGGTTTGACGACCTCTGCGGCGGTGATACCGCCTACCTCAGCGTACTGGACGGCGAACGGCGCAGCAGTTTCCGGCACTGCGCCGACGTCGCCCTGAGTGCCGAGCGGCTGGGCTACGCCAACCTCCTGCTGCCTACCTCCTACACCGTGGGGCAGGACGTGCTGACCTTTGCCGCGGGCCTGGCCACCCAAACCAGCAAGATCAACCTGCTGATCGCCATCCGCTGCGGGGAGATTCACCCGCCGATGCTGGCGCGGGCCATCGCCTCGCTCGATCACATGCTGGAGGGGCGGCTCACCATCAACATCATCAACTCCGACCTGCCCGGCTACCGCGAAGACGCGGGCCTGCGCTACCAACGCTGCGCCGAAACGATCGAAATCCTCCGGCAGGCCTGGACGCAGGAGCGCATCCAACACCGGGGCGAGTTATACCAGTTCGATCTGCCCGCCGATCCGGCCAAGCCCTACCAGCAGAACGGCGGCCCGCTGCTCTACTTCGGTGGCATCTCCGAGGGGGCCCGCCAGGTGTGCGCCCGCTACTGCGACCTTTTTCTGATGTGGCCCGAAACGGAAGACCGCCTCTACGCCACCATGCAGGACCTGAGTGCCCGCGCCGCCGGGTACGGCCGGCGCATCGATTTCGGGCTGCGCATCCACGTGATCGTGCGCGAGACGGAGGCCGAAGCGCGGGCCTACGCCCGGAAACTGATGTCCCGGTTCGATCCGCAGCGCGGCCAGGAAATCAAGAGCCGGGCGCAGGACTCCTGGTCGCTGGGGGTGCAGCGGCAGGACCAGTTGCGGGAGATGGCCGATGCGGACGGCTTCGTCGAACCCCTGCTGTGGACCGACATCGGCAAGGCCCGCTCGGGGGCCGGTGGCGCGCTGGTGGGCGACCCTGATCAGATCGTGGCCAAGCTCAACCGCTACCTGGACCTGGGCATGCGGTCTTTCATCCTCTCGGGCTACCCCCTGCTGGACGAAGCCGGGTTGTTTGCCCGGTACGTGCTGCCGCGCCTGCCCAACGCGTCGATGCCCCGGCTGCAAAACCGGATTCCCGCCCAAACGCCCGTTACCCCGCTCACGACGGGGGTGCTGCGGTAGGTGGGCCACGCCCGGGGTGATGGAGGCCGGAGGCCAGGTTCTGGTTGGGGATGCTGCCGGGACTAACGGCCGGCTTCATTGCCGCCTTTCCGGTAAATTACGCCCTCGTGAAAAGAGGGGCTCGCCACCAGCATGAACGGGCTACCCGTCTTCGAGCACGGGTAATTCACCAATCAAGTTGAAAGTGCGTTGTGAAAATGACAGGCCGCCTAACCACCTCAGAGTGATCATTTTTGGTCAACCTTTTGTTTTCAATGGATAGATTCAAAGGGGAGTACATGGCAACCGACACCTTGCACATCAAAAACATGGTTTGTGACCGCTGCATTAAAGTGGTAAAAAACGAACTAGCCAACCTGGGTTTGCCGCCTGAGCGCATTAAACTGGGCGAAGTCCGGCTCCGTGAA
>JACMKY010000562.1 GCA_014379925.1 Cytophagales bacterium
AATCATCGAAATCCGGTTGTATTGACTTTATCGCTAACGCGTTGGTTCGTACATATTTCTCTATTAGCTCCTGACCCTGTATTTCACACGGTACAAGCGCTAAAAACAAAAGGGCACAATAACTTTTTATGTTTTTTAAAGACATATCCGATACGTTTGGTCTGCATTACAAGAAGAGAGCGGCAAAACTACAATATGAACCAAGCATAATATCAGCTAAAAAATGCTGTTCTCGTCCCGAGCACGCTTTGAACCCGAAAGAACCAGAGGCATCTTTCACGAAAATCGGCCGTTTCCTGACGTGGCCCGAACGGGGAGCGATTAAACGGTTCAAGCACCGTTCCTTGGCGGCAATCCGAGGGTAGTTCGGTGGCCCGTACCGGAAAAATACGCGCTGCCTTACGCTCCCCGCGTAAACCGACCCCCCGGACGGGGAAGGTAGTCGGGCGGCGTCCCGCGTAGGTTTTTTACCGGACGCGCGCGCTCATTTCCTTTTTGCCCGCCAACCTCCCCGAAACTGTCACGGGGACGCGCACCCACGGGGAAAGTCCGTTTACCATCCCTTTCGCTTTTCTCTAGTTTTGCGGGCGAATTCTCGCACCCTAACCCTACCCCCGCGAAAACGCGGCCCCGTTCACTGTCCCCGTTCGAATGCGCAATCCTTACTTTTCGTTGCTCAGCACCGCCTGGCGATACGCCCGTCGGGAAAAGCGACGCTTCGTGCTTATCTACGCGTTGTTCGTGGTAACCACCGTCGTTTCGGCGATGAACCCGTTGCTCTACGGCTGGTTCGTGGATGATGTGCAGCGCCAGGGAACGCCGATGCTGGACCACGTCTGGCTCTACGTCGGCGGCTACCTTCTGTTGCGGTTGCTGGAATGGGCTTTCCACGGTCCGGCCCGCGTGATGGAGCGCCAATTGGCCTTCAACCTGAGCCGCAACTTTCTGGACGAACGCTACCACCAAGCGCTTCACCTGCCCGTGCGCTGGCACCAGGACCACCACAGTGGCGCCACCATCAACCGCCTCCGCAAAGCTTACGAGGCACTGCGGGAATTTTTCGAGAACGGCTTCGTGTACGTGCACGCCCTGTCGAGGTTTCTCTTCTCGTTTGCCGCTATGCTCTACTTCTCGCCGTTGTTCGGGGCCATCGGGGTCCTGCTGGGTATTTTCACCGTTTGGGTCATCCTGCAGTTCGACAAGCCCTTCATTCAGACGCTGGAAGAAGTCAACGAACGGGAGCATACCGTGTCTTCGACTTTGTTCGACAGCCTTTCCAATATTCTCACCGTGATCACCCTCCGCCTCGAAAAGCGCATGGAAGCCGGTTTGATGGCCCAGGTAACGGCTATTTTTCCGCCCTTCCGGCGCAACGTCGTCCTCAACGAATGGAAGTGGTTCACGGCCCACATGCTGGTGGGTCTGATTTACGGTGTGATGGCGGTGGGCTACGTCTACCAGCACTGGACGCCCGGCCAGGTATTCTTCGTGGGCGGATTGGTGACCATGTTGGGGTACGTCAACCAGTTCACGAGTGTATTCCACGACATTGCCTGGCAATACACCCGGGTGGTGCAGTACAACACCAACGTACAAACCGCCCAGGCCATCGGGGAAGCGTACGCCCGGCAACACCGCTCCGAAGCCCCGGCTCCCTTGCCCGCCAACTGGCAAACCCTGGAGTTGAGCGGAATTCATTTTTCCCACCACCCGGACCGCAAAGCCCACAGCCTGCACAACCTGCGGGTGTGCATCCGGCGGGGTCAGCGCATTGCCTTCATCGGCGAAAGCGGCAGTGGCAAAAGCACGCTGCTGGCCCTGCTGCGCGGACTCTACACCCCCGAACCGGGCTTGCTGCTCACGGTGGACGGGCAGCCGCACCCCGATCCGGGCGTGATCGCCGACACGGTGACGCTCTTTCCGCAGGATCCGGAAATATTCGAGAACACCATCGCCTACAACATCACGTTGGGACTGCCCTTCAGTGAGGAGGAAGTGATGCAGGTGTGCCGCACCGCCCACTTTGCCGAGGTGGTCGGCCAACTGCCGCACGGCCTGGAGTCGAACATTCAGGAGAAGGGCGTTAATCTTTCGGGTGGCCAGAAACAGCGGCTGGCCCTGGCCCGCGGCGTGCTGGCGGCCCGCAGCAGCGACATCGTGCTGCTGGACGAACCCACCAGCAGCGTGGATCCCAAGACGGAAGGCCGGATTTACGACCAGTTGTTCCGGGAATTCAGCGACAAAGCCATCGTTTCCACGCTGCACCGCCTCCACTTGCTGAGCCGTTTCGACTACGTGTACGTGCTCCAGAACGGACGGATCGTGGACGAGGGCCGCTTCGAGGAACTGCGTCAGAACAGTTTCGTCTTCCAGGAAATGTGGCGCCATCAGGAAGAACGCGGCGAGGTGGTCCTCCAATAAAGCGCCCGTCCTGAAAGGGACCCGTCCTGGCAATCGGCTCCGGTAGAACGCCGGCAATCAGGTCTGAACTATGATTTTGGTGATTTAGATAATTGGCAATCGGCCCCGGTAGAACGGCCCCGGCAGCCTGTTTATGTCCGCCACCTTTGAACTGTTCGGCAACCCGAGCCACATCCAGCGCGGAACGACTGCGGAGACTGACCTTGATCGAGTGATTGGCTTGTTCCACGAAGATCGCGGCGCCCTGCACGCCGTTGATCCCCAGGCAGTCGTTCACGAGATCTTCGGTATCGGCGGGTTCCGACTGAGTCTCGCCGTAATCGCTGAGCAGGACGTACGTGTGAGCCAGGTGT
>JACMKY010000563.1 GCA_014379925.1 Cytophagales bacterium
CTGCGGGGGCCATCCAACGGATTACTCCCCCAATTCGCCCAACCGGCCGTAGTAGAGCTTGGTGAGGTATTCAAACCGCACCTGACCATTATGCTGGTGGGCATCGAATACCTTCCGCAGTTCCCGGGTTGCCTGGCCGTAGGCCGGGTGGCTTTCGGTATGGGCGTAGGACGACGACAGGTACCGGCCGGTGAGCCCTGCGAGGTCGAAGTACTGACCGTTGCCGAACGTTTTCAACGCGTACCGTTCCGGGCCGAAGAAGGCTTCGAATACCGGGTCACCGATGTTGCGGTGGTTCACGGCCTGGTAATCCGTCGTAAACCGGCGCAGGAACGCTTCGTATTCCGCCCCGAACGGCGAATCGGCGCCCCTTTCGTTCCAGACCAACGCCACGGTTCCTCCTTTTACCAGTATCCGTCTGAATTCCCGCCCGGCCAACCGGGCGTCGAACCAGTGGAAAGCCTGTCCGGCCACGATCCAGTCCACCGACGCGGGGTCGAGGGTGGTGTTTTCGGCCGTGCCGTTCACCGAGGTGAAATTTGGGTAACTGCCCAGCCGCCGCTCCCCGGCGGCCCGCATTTCGTCGTTGGGCTCCACCCCCGTCACCCGGTAACCCCGCTCCGCGAAGCATTCGGTCAACTTACCGGTTCCCGAGCCGATGTCGGCGATCCGGGCATTTTCCGGCAGACGGAGTTCCTCCGTCAGGAACGGAACGAGGTCGGGCGGGTAGCCGGGCCGGTACTTGACGTAGTTGGCAACCCGGTCGGAGAATCGTTCGGTGTTTTGCACGGCGAGGGCGGGGTTGGTGGGGGTGGCCCCGGTCCTGCCGGTGGACCGTTCGCCCGCGCCCGCAAATAACTTATTTTTTGTCAATCATTCGTGTTAAATGTACGTAAGCAAACGAGGGTAATTTTAACAAATAGATAATCTTTCCTCACGCAATCCTAACAATTTGTGAACGATTGGGGAACCAAAAGCTTATAATTTCGCAAGAAAATACGGATTGACACTTCATAGTTAAACATTCCACCGGGAGGAATGAAAACACCCTTGAAACTCCATCTGGCCATTAAACCGACGTTCGCTGATGAAATCTTCAAAAATTGTGGTGATTGACGACGAAAAGGACATCCTGGAAATTCTCAAGTACAACCTTGAAAAGGAAAAAGCCTTCGTACAAACCTTCACTTCCGGCAACGAAGCCCTGCGTTCCATCCGGGAACAGACGCCGGACCTGATCGTTTGCGATTGGATGATTGATGACCTGGATGGCCTGGACATCTGCCGCCGCCTGAAACGCGATCCCGGTTCGTTGCACATCCCCTTCGTCATGCTCACCGCCCGCGGCGACGAGATCGATGCCGTTACCGCCCTGGAACTGGGCGCGGATGAATACCTGGTGAAACCCATCCGGATCAAGGAGTTGATTACCCGGTTGAAGAAAGTCCTCGGGCGAAACCACCCCGACCGGCCCGCCGTTGACCAACCGGAAACCCAGGCCGACGTTCAAAGCGACAAAAAATTGATTTTTAAGGAATTATTGGTGAACATCGATCAGTACAAGGCCTACGCGGAAAGCAAATCGCTGGACCTGACTTACTCGGAGTTCAAACTTCTGCAATTGCTCATCAGCCGGCCCGGCAAGGTGTACAGCCGCAACCAAATCATTGAGAAACTGAACGGGATGGATTACTTCGCCACCGAGCGTTCCATTGACGTGCAGGTGGTGGGCTTGCGGAAAAAACTGGGTAAATACAAGGATTACCTGGAAACGGTCCGGGGCGTGGGGTACCGGATGCAGGAGTGAAGGGAAAGAATGTCGAACTGATGAACCGCATCGGCGGACCGAAGGAATGTCGAATGTCGAAGGATGGCATTCCTTTTACTTCGACATTCGACATTCCTTGTTGGACATTCGGCATTCCCTCTCCTTAATTAAACCCTATCCCGTTCCTAACCAAATCCCAACATACCCCTCCTACTTTTGCGTCGGTACCCTTCAACCCGAACCAACCCATGGCGCCCGACCGGGATTACGTACTGTGCGAATGCTCACTGGAAGCACTGAAAACCTTCGTGAGCGACCAGCTCCTGCCCTACTACCAGGTGAACCTAACGAAGGCCCCGGCCACCTGCCTGACGATGGTCCGGGCGGAGGACTCGGTGGAAAACCAGGAATTTTACCTGGGGGAAGCCTTGACCACGGAATGCGAAGTGGAAGTCAACGGCCAAGCCGGCTACGGCATTTGCCTGGGCGACGAACCGGACCGGGCTTACTGCCTGGCCACGGTGGATGCCCTGTTCGCCGCCGGTGACGCCCGGCTGCCGACGGTGGAGGCCTTCCTGGCCGCGCAGTGGGCCGCGATTCAACAACGGGAGCGGCTCGAGTTCAGCCAGATCATGCGCACCAAGGTCGACTTTAAACTGATGGAACAAGGGTGAGTTGATGAGTTGAAAGTTTATGAGTAGATGAGTGAAGGCTGCTCACATTGCTTTCCTGCTCATGAACTCCCCCACTCATAAACTCCTCTACTCATAAACTCATAAACTCCATTGGTCCGCGAAACTGCTTACGACGAGGTCTTCGATTCCCAACGCCATTTTCGGATCATCATGGACAGCATGGCGCGGCCGGGCAAACTCAACCGGTTGCACGACGTGGTCATCCACCCGCCCCCGGAGATCAACCCCGCGTCGGCCCTGGTCGGCCTGGCGCTGTTGAACGCGGACGTCTCCTGCTTTTCCCCGGCGGATGCCGAAGCCGTGGCCGCCTACTTCGTTGCCAATACCGCCTCCCGACTCCAGCCCGCCGCCGAAGCGGACTTCCTCTTCCTGCGGGGAGATGCGGCATCCGGGGCGCTGGCGCAAGCAAAAACCGGCACGCTTGCCTACCCCGATACGGGGGCCTTCGTGGTCATCGACGTGGTGCAACTGAGCAAGCAACCCGTGGCCGATGCCCTGGTGCTCCGCTTGGCCGGCCCGGGCGTGCCGGGTGAGGAAACCGTGTTCGTCCGGGGACTCAACGCGGATTTGTTGGCGGCCATCCGGGACAAGAATGCCGAGTATCCCTTGGGCGTAGATGCGATTCTTACCGACCAGGAAGACCGGATTCTTTGCCTGCCACGGTCCAATCGGTTTTCATTCGGTTGACGGGATAAGAAATAAAATTCCTGGTTCCGACGTGGACGTTTGAAGTGGAAAACTATTCAATTAACCCGTCAACCATCGTCCGTTAACTAATAACTATGGGTTACGTAGCGGTAAAGGGTGGCACGGAGGCGATCGAAAACGCCACCGACCTGGTGGAATTCTACCGGGTCAGGGACCAGACTTCCCCCGTTCAGCTCCAGCAGTTGCAGGCCCAGTTCCGGCTGGCCATCGACAAAATCATGGGCGAGGGCTCTTTTTATGCCCCCGAATACGGTGCGCTGGCCCTCAAGCAAGTGGAGGGCGACGGGTTGGAGGCCGCCTTCATCCTGCGGGCCTTCCGGGCTACTTTGTCCCGGAAATATTACTCGGCGATCCTGGACACGAAAAGCATGTTCGTGCAACGGCGCATCTCCTCTTCCTTCCGCGACATTCCCGGCGGACAGGTGCTCGGGCCGACCCGCGACTATACCCAGCGCCTGATCGACACCCGGCTGGTGGACGAAACCAACGAACACATCCGGGCCTTCCTGGCCGGGTTCGCCTCCCGGATCGACGCGGCCACGCCGGGGGAGGTAACCACGTTCGGCAAGGTGGTTGACATCCTGCGCGCGCAGGGCTTGCTGAAGGAAGTGAGACCCGAAGACCGCCGGGTGGTGGACATTACCCGGGAAGCCGTCAAGTTTCCCGCCCCGCGGTCGGCCCGGCTGCAGATGCTGGCCCGGGCCGAAACCGGTGGCATTATGGCCCTGGGATACAGCAGCATGCGCGGACACGGCGGCGTTCATCCCACCGTCGGGGAGTTGCGGGTGGGGCTGGTGGACGTGAAGGTGACGGACCCGGCGGGCCGGAACCGGTACATCGGACGGATCCGGGTGACGGAGGCGGAAATGATTACGGAGGCCCAAACCGCCGGGAAGGAGGCGGTGCCTTACTACGCCATCGGCTACGGCCTGTGCTTCGGCCAGAATGAAACCAAAGCCATCTGCATGGGCATCCTCGACCGCGCCTTGCGTACCGAAGGCAACCGCGCCCCGGCCAACGACCAGGAGTTCGTGCTCTACCACACCGATGGCATCGAGGCGATGGGATTTACCAGCCACCTGAAACTGCCGCACTACGTCACGTTCCAATCCGGCCTGAGCAACCTGCGGGAAGCAGTGGACCGGGAACGGGCCGCTAAAAAGGACCAGGGCCAGTCCTCCACCGCCGAACCCGAACCACCCGAACAACCAGCCGTTGTCTTCGCCGAGAACCCCGACCTGACCGGATAATGACCAATGATCGCCTTCCAGAAATTCAACACCCAATTCAATTTCGCCTTCATTGACGAAAGCACCAAGCGGGAGATCCGGCGGAAACTCCTGAAAGCCATCTGCATTCCGGGCTACCAGGTTCCCTACTCCTCCCCTGAGATGCCCATCGCCCGGGGTTGGGGCACCGGTGGACTGCACGTGACGTTGTCGCTGATCGGCAGGCAGGATGTGTTCAAGATCATCGACCAGGGCAGCGACGCCAGCGTGAACGCCTGCAACCTCCGGGATTTCGTCCGCCGGACCACCGACTGCCGGACCACCTTCGACACCCGCGAAGCCACGCTCATCCAATCCCGCCACCGGATCACGGAGGAAACGCTCAGCGAACACCAGATCCTGGTGTTTCAGGTGCCGCAACCCGAACCCCTGCGCGGCGTGGAGCGGTACGAACGCAAAACCCGCGAGATGCACGGCGAGGCCGACTACGCCAAGATGTGGGTTTCCCTCTACGAATCCTACGTGAAGTACGGCGACATTATGGAGGGAGCCGGCTACCCGGTCAAGGTCAACGAGCGGTACATCATGTCGCCCTCGCCCATTCCCCGGTGGGACGTGCCCAACCTGAACCACAGCCAATGCCTGTTCCTGTTCGGCGCGGGCCGGGAAAAGCGGTTGTACGCCGTGCCGCCCCACACCACAGTAACCCCGCTGGAATTCGAGGACGTCCGGTTCAGGACCGAAAAATTTCCCGGCATCCGCTGCGCGATGTCGGGGGCCGAAGGGGCCTTCATGGACGAATTGTACGGCGAGGATACCACTTCCCGGCACGTGGTCAACGACAGCGACTTCCTCGACAAACTGCTGGCGAACGACGAACCTCCCCGGTGGGAAAACCCGTACCTCCGGGAAGTGCTGGACGGACTCGACGGATGAGTAGGCAGTTGGCAATAGGCAGTTGGCAGTTGGCAGTAAGCAGTTGGCAATCAAAAAATAAAAAAGCAAAGGGAAGGCTCCCTTTGTAACGACGGGCTGGTTCTTTTCCTTACTTTGCCGGTTCCTTTCTCTGCCAACTGCCAACTGCCTACTGAATACTGCCTACTGAATACTGAATACTGAATACTGAATACTGCTTATGGCAAACACGGATGACAACTGGCTGCTGAAGGTGGAGGGGCTCACGAAGATCTACGGTGAACCGAACGAAAATTCGATTCGCCTGACCGGTCCCTGGTTCGGTTCGAACATTTGCCCCCAGACCGACAGCATTGTGGCTTGTGCGGACATCGACCTGACGTTGTTTCCGGGCGAGGTGCTGGGAATCGTGGGTGAGAGTGGCTCGGGAAAGAGCACGGTGGTGCGACTGCTCTACTTCGACCTCGAAAAAACGGGTGGCGTCGCCTACTTCCGGAATTACGCGGGGGGCAGCAGCAATATCCTCAGCGAATCCAACCAGCAGAAGCGCTACATCCGCAACCACTTAATGGGAATGGTCTACCAGAACCCCAAGGACGGGTTGAACTTTCGTTTCTCCTCGGGCGGCAACATCGCGGAAAAACTGCTGATGGCGGGCCACTTCCACGTGGGCCGCATCCGGGAACGCGCCGCCGGGTTGCTCGATCAGACGGAAGTTCCGGTGCCGAGGATGGACGATAGCCCGGCGGGTTTCAGCGGGGGAATGCAGCAACGCGTGCAGATTGCCAAAGCCATCGCCAACAACCCTCCCCTGCTGTTTCTCGACGAGGTGACCACCGGCCTGGACGTGTCCGTGCAGGCGAAGGTGCTGGACATGATCCGTACCCTGCAACGCGAGCTGGGCATCGCCATGATCGTCGTATCGCACGACCTGAGCGTGATCCGGATGCTGACCGACCGGACGCTGGTCATGAAAAACGGCCGGATCGTGGAGCAGGGACTGACCGACCAGATCCTGCAAGACCCGCAGCACCCCTACTCGCAGCTGCTGGTGAGTTCGCTGCTGTAGGGGGCGGGTGAACTTCCGGCCGAAACGCCCGCTATTCCGGCCAGTCATGCCGGGCAAAGCGGGGAACCTCGTTGGTCAATGGTTGACAAGGTCCCTCCTCCCGTCGGGCTGACAGAGGAGCAATGCTTTGCCCGTTGAATACCGGCTACTTCGCGGATCGC
>JACMKY010000564.1 GCA_014379925.1 Cytophagales bacterium
AGCGACCCGTTAGCCGCTTCCAAAAAAAACAGGAACGCGTGGTGAATGAACACCAGCACCACCGCGTAGGAGAGGACCCAGGGTGGGCCCATCGACTTGAGGCTCAATTGCGTGCCTTCGTCGAGGTCGCTGCGCGGCGTGATCAGCCGGATGACTCCCGGGCGCAGGAAGGTCATCAACACGCAAGCCGCCGCGTGGATGCCGAGCGTGTCGTAGAATACGTCCATCACCAGCCCCGCGGCGAATCCCAGCACCAGCAGCAGCACCGAGTCCGTCTCGAAGGGCAGCAGCAGCAAAAAGGCTACGTACACGTAGCAGAACGCGTAGTGCCAAAGTTCCAGGTTCCTTACAAAGAACACCTGGGCGGCGGCGTAGAGCAGAAAGGAAAAAAGCTGGCCAATGATCGTGCCCATCAGTTCGTCGGGATTTGCTCGAGGGCTTGCTGTTCGGCCTGCAAGCGGTTTTCGATGACGTATACGTAGGCCAGGCTGCTGAAATTGGTGGCAACGGCCACGTCAATTTCGTAGTACGTGTCTTCGGGTTTCAACCGGAACGCCTTGACGACGCCCACCATCACCCCGGGCGTGAACGTGGCGTTGTAGTCGGAGGTCAGCACCGTATCGCCGGGGCTGACGGATTGGTGGCGGGGTACGTAGATCAGGCTGATGATGCCCGGATCGGTGCCCGGCCATTTGGCCGTACCGTACACACCGTTCCGCTTCACCCGGGAGGAAACCTGCATCTCGGTGTGCAGCAGGGACGTGATCTTAGAGAAATGCTCCGTACACGCGCTTACCTTTCCCACGACGCCGGTGGCCGAAATAACGCCCATTCCCGGCCGGATACCGTCCAGGCGACCCTTGTCAATGGTGAGGTAGTTCTTGAAGCGTTCGGTGGAATTGTTGATCACCTTGGCCACGCGAAAATCGAACCGGGAGGCGACGGTCCGGTCGGGCCGGTAAACGGACGAATCCAGGCCGGCCGGAACTGATGCCACCTGGATGACGGGTCGTTCCAGTTGGATTTGGGCGAGCTGAACGTGCAGCCGCCGGTTCTCCGTCGCCAGATCGGCGTTTACCTCGCGCAAATCCAGGAATTCCGTCACCGTGTTGGACACGGTCAAGATCTTGGCAGCGTATTGGTTGGCCGAACTGAAGTAAGCCGCACTCTGGTAGGGATTGTTCTCCACAACCAGCCACAAGCTGACCACTTCCAGCAGGATAAACAACAGGAAGGCGCGGTAGCGGTATAAAAATTGAAAAAGCTGCTGCATCGGCGGAATTCGGATTGATAAAAAGAAGTAGGAGGTAGGAAGTAAGCGGAGAAATGCGGTGGGTGTCGTTTCCCATCCTACTTCCTGCTTCCTACTTCTTACTTCGGATTTCTCGTTCCGAAATCGGATTAGCTGATCAAGACGGACCGGTAGGAATTAATGTTTTTCAGTACGGCCCCCGTTCCGCGCACGACGGCCGTCAGCGGATTCTCGGCCACGTGGATGGCCAATTTGGTTTTGGCCGCCAGGCGCTTGTCCAGTCCGCGCAGCAAGGCTCCCCCGCCCGTCAGGTGGATGCCGTTGCCGTAGATGTCGGCCGACAGTTCCGGCGGCGACATTTCCAACGCCTTCAGCACGGCCTCCTCGATCTTGGAAACCGACTTGTCGAGGGCAAAGGCGATTTCGGAGTACGTCACCTTGATCACCTTCGGAATGCCCGTCATCAGGTCCCGGCCCCGGATTTCGTAATCCGCCGGGGGGTTGTCCAGTTCGGTCAGGGCCGCCCCCACCTCAATCTTTACCTGCTCGGCCGAACGCTCGCCGATCAGAAGATTGTGCTGACGCCGCATGTAGTCCAGGATGTCCTTGGTAAACACGTCGCCCGCAATGCGGATCGACTGTTCGCAGACAATGCCGGAGAGGGCGATCACGGCGATTTCGGTGGTTCCCCCGCCAATGTCAACGATCATCGAGCCGACGGGCTGTTCAATGTCGATGCCGATGCCCACGGCCGCGGCAATGGGCTCGTAGATCATGTAAACCTCCTTGGCGTTGGCGTGTTCGGCCGAGTCCTTGACGGCGCGTTTTTCCACCTCGGTGATGCCCGAAGGAATGCAGATCACCATGCGGTGCGAAGGGGAAAAGAGCCGGTTGTTGGTGTCGATCATTTTGATCATTCCCCGGATCATGAGTTCGGCGGCGGTAAAGTCGGCGATCACGCCGTCCTTGAGGGGACGGATGGTCTTGATGTTTTCGTGGGTCTTTTCGTGCATCTGCATCGCCTTTTTGCCGATGGCCAGTACTTTGCCGCTGATCCGGTCTAAGGCAATGATGGAAGGTTCGTCAACTACAATCTTGTCCTTATAGATAATGAGCGTATTGGCCGTTCCCAAGTCAATGGCAATGTCACTAGTGAAAAAATTTAACAATCCCATTTCGTATAGTTCCTGTTTATCCGTTAGAAGTGGTATTTAAGTGTTTGAAAGCTACGAATTAATTCGAGATATCGGTTAGGGGGCTTTTTGAAATTTTCCGATACGTAATAAAACGGGACAAATTTCATCGGTTTCGGGCACTACTGTCCGCATCAATGCTTGAAATGGCGGATTCCGGTGAATACCATCGCCAAGCCGTGGTCATCGCAGTAGCGGATGGAATCAGCATCCTTGATGGAACCGCCGGGCTGCACCACCGCCGTGATGCCCGCCCGGTGGGCGATTTCCACGCAGTCAGGAAAGGGGAAAAATGCGTCCGAGGCCATTACGGCCCCTTGTAGCTCGAACCCGGACGCGCGGGCCTTCTCAATGGCCTGCTTCAGGGCGTCCACCCGCGAGGTCTGCCCCACGCCGCTGGCCAGCAGGCAGCCCTTCCGGGCCAACACGATGGTGTTCGACTTGGTATGTTTGGCCACTTTTAGGGAGAAAACCAAGTCTTTTCGCTCCGCATCGCTCGGTTCCTTACGAGTCACGGGGCGGAGATCGCCGATTTTTTCGGTAGTCAGGTCCTTGTCCTGCTCAATTACCCCGTTCAAGAGCGTCTTAAATTGTTCGTTTCCCGTGGCCACGGGCTTTCGCCGCAGGATAATCCGGTTCTTCTTGGTCAGCAGTACCTCCAGGGCATCGGGGTGAAAGGCGGGGGCGATCAGCACTTCGAAGAACAGCTGATTCACTTCCCCGGCAGTAGCGCCGTCCACTTCGGCGTTGGTGATCAAGACCCCCCCGAAAGCCGAAACCGGGTCGGCCGCGAAGGCTTTCCGGTACGCCTCCCGGGCGGTGGTGGCCGTGGCGATGCCGCAGGCGTTGGTGTGTTTGAGGATGGCGAAAGTAGTCTCCCCGGGCGCATCCCCAAACTCGTTGATCAGGGCCACGGCGGCGTCCACGTCGACCAGGTTGTTGTAGGATAACTCCTTGCCGTTGAGCTGCTCGAACATCGCTCCCAGATCGCCGTAGAAGCGGGCTTGCTGGTGCGGGTTTTCACCGTAGCGCAACGGACGGGAAGGCAACGCGCGAAAACGGGTCAGGTCGGGCTCCGGCGACGGGGCCACTTCCGCCCCCAGATACTGCCCGATGGCCGCATCGTAGCGCGCGGTAACGGCAAAGGCGCGTTGGGCGAACTCTCGCCGGTCGGCCAGATCGGTGAAGCCTTCTTTGTCGCGCAGGAGTTCTTCCAGCGCGCCGTACTGCGCGCGGGAGGAAACCACCAGCACGTCCCGGTAATTTTTGGCGGCGGCGCGCAACAGGGAAACACCCCCGATGTCGATCTGTTCGATAACGTCTTCTTCCCCTGCCCCGGAAGCCACCGTTTCTTCGAACGGATACAGGTCTACCAGCACCAGGTCAATGGCGGGGATGCCGTACTCGGCCACTTGGGTGCGGTCGTCCGCGACCTCCCGGCGGTAGAGGATTCCCCCGAACACCTTTGGATGCAGCGTCTTGACCCGGCCGCCCAGAATGGAGGGATGCCCCGTGAGGTGCTCCACGGCGGTCACTTCCATTCCCAACTGCTCGATGAAGGACTGCGTACCCCCGGTGGAGTACAGCTTCACGCCCTGCTCGCGCAGTAAACGGACAACGGGGGCCAGGTTGTCTTTGTGGTAAACGGATAGCAGGGCGGATTCGATCTTCTTGGGGGAGGACATAGACGCGTCGCAAGGGAAGGCGCAAAGGTAGAGGGAATTTTGGAACCCGGGGCCGTCCGGGCGGCGGGAAGCGGTAGAATCAGGACTTTATCTCAGGGGTTTTCCTCCAATACCGCCTTTTCAATCACCCCGGGAAAATAGCGGTGTTCCAGTTCCTGCACCTTCCGGGCCACGTCGGCGGGCGTATCGCCGGGAGCAACGGAGCAGGTGGCCTGGAAGAGGATCCGGCCCTCGTCGTAGCGCTCGTTGACGTAGTGAACGGTGATGCCCGACTCCTTTTCCCCCGCCGCCACCACGGCTTCGTGTACGCGCATCCCGTACATGCCCTTGCCTCCGAACCGGGGCAGCAAGGCCGGGTGAATGTTGACGATCCGGTTGGGAAAGGCGGCCACCAGGTTCGGCGGCGTGAGCCAGAGGAAGCCGGCCAATACCACGAACGATACGCGCCTTTCCTGCAACCATTGTAGCACGTCGTCCGATTGGTAAAACTCGGCGCGGCTGAACACGCGGGAAGGTACTCCCCACCGGGCAGCCCGCTCCAACACGCCCGCGTTCGGATTGTTGGTCAGCACCAGTCCCACCCGCACCCGCGGATGCGCGGCAAAGTGCTCCATGATCCGCTGGGCGTTGCTGCCCGAACCGGAGGCGAAAATGGCAACCTGCCGGGGAAATGGAGTTGAAAGGGTTGGGGAAGTTGAAAGGGTTGACAGGGTGGATGGAGTTGAAAAGGTTGGTGGGTGAACGCGGGTGCTGGGCTCGGCCTTCCTGGTTTTTGCCGCAGTTGAGTAACTTGTCTTACCGACTGCCGAGAAGAGTCCGGCTGGTTTTGGTTGGATCAGTTGCGCCAAAGTTGCTGCTTAATCCAACGTAAATTCTTCAATGCCAGTGAATACAGGTGATAAAAGTAACCAAATGCGGCGTGTATAAAGCCAAAGTTCTTTTTCACAACCCTCAATGATTCAGCGACGTTGAATCTTCCGCTGAATCCGCCGGGAAGTGCGTAAGCCGAAAAATCCGGGGAATGAACAAAGGTTACTTTTTTCTTCAACAACCGCTGATTGAAGTCAAAGTCGGCGTACGTTCTGAACTGGGTATCAAACGGCGGGGAGTGTTGAAGCTTTTTGTGAACCAGCAAGGCTTGGTGGTGCAACGTATTGGTTATCCTGAGCAAAAAACCGGCCCGGCAAACAAAAGGGTGTTTGCCGTTGAAGAAAACCCGGCCAAAAACCACTTCATCACCCGAAAGGTGGTGCACAGCCGGCAGCGTCAATATTTTGTCACCCGCGCCCAGGAACAGGATGAAACTGTTTTCACCGGCCAATTGCCAGCCTTTGTTCATCGCATCGTAAATCCCTTGGTCCGGCTCGCTGATCCAGTGGTCAATGGCATACGCATACTTCTTTATCACGTCCAGCGTGCCATCGCTGGAACCACCGTCAACGACGATGTATTTGACAGGGGCACGGGATTTCTGGGCAATGACGCTGAGCAGGGTCGACTCCAGGAATTTCTCCCCGTTGAGAACCGTGGTAATAATGGTAATCAACGCGGGTGAACGGGCAGTATCGGTTGCGTTCAAGTGAAAGCCATTCCGGTCATGCTCGGGGGTTGGGGCAGTTCGGGCGGGGCGTGTTTCTTCGTTGCCGAGCACTTCCAGTAGCCAATTTCTTACGTAGGTTGCCATCATTAAACCAGCTGGGTCCAATGCTTGAACGGCAAAAACGGCCTGTTGTTCGGCCGATGATTCGAAGCACCCATTTCTCCGGCATCCGCCTGCCTCATCCGCACCGCGTCGCTTTCAACGAAGCAGTCGGCCGCGTAGAGAAACCCACCGCTTTGGCGGACCAGCTAACCCTTCGTTTACGAACTGCTCTACCAACTCTTTCAACCCTTGCCCTTTCACAGCCAGAGCATGCTCAGCACCCCGTTGAGCATGATCACCTTGCAGAGGTTGCTCAGGTAACCAAAGTCTTTCTTGGTGTCAGCCCGCACCAGCTTCACCAGCAGCCATACCACGGGCAGGAAAACCACCACGAATAAATACCCGAGAATGGGAAGACCCAGGTGGTTTCCCATCAAAAAGATCACCGTCAGGAACGAAGCCGTGAGCAGGTAGAGCAGCAGCTTGGTCCGGCGGAGGCCCCACACGATGGGCAGCGTCTGGCAGCCGAAGGTCGCGTCGCCTTTCACGTCTTCCATGTCCTTGATGATCTCCCGGATGAGCGAAATGAAGAAGGCGAAGGTGGCGTAGGTATAGACCAGTTGCTGGTGCTGCCGGAAGTACGCCGCCAGGATGGACAGGGAAGCCCCGGTGAGCAGGGCGATCACCAGGTTGCCCACCAGCGGTAGCCGCTTGAGCTGGTTGGAATACAGCCAGAGCCCGAAAGCCGCCGCGAAGTTGTAGACCAACACCACCTTACCCAGGTAGAGTCCGATTGCCAGTCCCAGCACGTTCAGGCCCGTGTGCGCGATCATGGCCATGCGGCGGCGCAGTATCCGGCCCACCACCACCCGCTTGGGCTTGTTGATGGTGTCGATCTTCACGTCGTAGTAATCGTTGATGATGTAGCCCGCCGCCGCAATGATCACCGTGGAAAGCACCAGCAAAAAGAACCGGTGGTCCAGCAGGTAGTTCCGCCATTCCTGCCGGGGACCGATCAGGAAGATCCGCGCCAGGTACTGCGTCAGGACGATGATCAGCAGGTTGGGAACGCGGATCAACCGGTAGAACCCAATCAAGAGAAACCATCTCGGCCGGCGTCGGCGGGTTGCTTTCACGGGGGAATGGGTTGGAATGTCGGGTTTGGACATACGGCCGGACCGGGATCGGAAGGGCTTGCAGTGAAGTACGAGTCGCCAACGAATGTACGCCATTTTCGCGGCAATAGCAACGGGGGACGCCCGGGCGTCCCCCGTGGCGGTTGGGTGGAACCGGACGTTGGGAGCCGTCCGAGAGAAGCTCCCGGACCGTAAAATTATCCGGCGGGCGGAAACTATCAAAACCACTTGCCTTGTTTGCCAGTCGTGGCAAGGGTCGGCAACCAACTTCATTCGCAAGCAGGCGTGAGCCCTGGCTTGCCAACGGCAAGCAAGCGTTCGTTGCGGAACGGCAGCTTGCTTTTTACTAACCTCTCCCCATGAAAATAGGCATTGTCTGTTACCCCACCTTCGGCGGCAGCGGGGTGGTCGCCACCGAACTGGGCAAGGCGCTCGCCAAGGTAGGCCACCAGGTGCATTTCATCACCTATACGCAACCTCCCCGGCTGGATTTCTTCAACGAGAACCTGTTCTACCACGAAGTAAACATTCCCTCGTATCCGCTTTTCCAGTACCCGCCCTACGAGCTGGCCCTGGCCAGCAAGATGGTCAACGTGGTGGAATACGAGCAGTTGGATTTGCTGCACGTGCACTACGCCATTCCGCACGCGTCGGCGGCCTACATGGCCAAACAGATTCTCCGCTCGCGCGGCATCTTCATTCCGGTGATCACCACCCTGCACGGCACCGACATTACGCTGGTGGGCAAGGACGCCTCCTACGAGCCCGTGGTCACCTTCAGCATCAACCAGTCGGACGGCGTGACGGCGGTTTCGCACGACTTGCGGCGGGAAACCTACGCGCAGTTTGAGGTGACCAACGACATTGAAGTGATTTCCAACTTCATCGACCTCAACCGCTTCAAACGCCAGAAGAAGGACCATTTCAAAACGGCCATCTGCCCCAACGGCGAGAAACTGCTGGTGCACACCTCTAACTTCCGCAAGGTCAAGCGCATCGGCGACATCGTGGCCGTCTTCGATCAGGTGCGGAAACTTATTCCGAGTAAGCTCCTGCTGGTGGGCGACGGCCCGGAGCGGCCCAAGATCGAGAAGCAGTGCCGCGAACTGGGCGTGACCGACGAGGTGCGCTTTTTGGGCAAACTCGACGCCGTGGAGGAAGTGCTGTCGGTGTGCGACCTGTTTTTGATGCCTTCCGAGAAGGAAAGCTTCGGACTGGCGGCCCTGGAGGCCCTGGCCTGTGAAGTGCCGCTCGTTACCAGCAACGCGGGCGGTATTCCCGAACTGAACGTGCAGGGCGTAACGGGTTTTCTCAGCGAGGTGGGCGACGTGGCCGATATGGTCAAAAACACCCTCTTCATCCTCCGGGATGAGAACCTGCCTACCTTCAAAAAGAACGCGCTGGAAAGGGCCAAGGAATTCGACATTTCCGTGATTTTGCCCCAGTACGAGACCTACTACCAGAAGGTGCTGGAAAAGAGCCAGTCCAG
>JACMKY010000565.1 GCA_014379925.1 Cytophagales bacterium
CCAGATTGCTGGGGACCTTACCCTGAGTTCTGCGGTAAAGGTTACCCTCAACGGAGGCGCTCAAGCGAAGAACATTTTCTGGCAGGTTGCCGGTCAGGCAACCTTGGGAACAACCACTCACTTTGAGGGAAATATATTGTCGATGACGGGCATTACTTTTCAAACAGGTGCATCCATGAAAGGCAGAGCCTTGGCACAGACTGCGGTCGTTCTTGACGCCAATGCGGTTACCAAGCCATAATGAATTGAAGTGAATCAAAATACCAAAAGAGGCAACCCCCAGGGATTGCCTCTTTTCAATAAGGACCTTTCGTAGTTTAGAGGAAGGCAAATTACTTCAAACGTTGCGCGCTAAGCGATGGTATTTTTAAGTAAAGCCTTATCTCCTTTCATCTGGTTTCATTAAGCAGGTAGCCATTCGTTATTAGCCATCCCGCCAGCGGTTGGCGGGTAGCGGCTAGGCAAAATGCCTCCTTGGCCAACTACACTCAGCCGTGCCGCTGACTGCCGATTCACGCCTGCGGATGATCCCGGGGCAACGGACTGTAGATGGTCCAGCCTCCGTCCACGACGAGCGTTTGCCCGGTGACGTGCCGGGCTTCGTCGGAAGCGAGAAACAGCAGCGCGGTGGAGATGTCGGCCACGGTAGCCGTGCGCCGGTTGGGGGCCACCTCGTTCCAGTTCTGTTCGTAGCCCGGATCGTCGCGCAAGGTGCGTTCCGTCAGGGTGGCCCCCGCCGCGATGGCATTTACCGTGATTCCGTAGGGACCCAGTTCCAGCGCCAACGCCTTGGCCATCATGCGGATGCCCGCTTTGGTGATGCCGTAGGCGCTCAGGTTGCGGTGCGCCTGCACGCCCGTCACGGAGGAAAGCAGCAGGATTCGCCCGGCCAGGTTCCGTTCGATCATCGTCCGGGCGGCGGCTTGGGCGGTGAAGTACGAGCCGCGCAGGTTGACCGCCATCAGCCGGTCAAAGTCCTCGGGGGCGTAGGTGAGGAATTCACCGTAGTTGGTGATGCCCGCGTTGGCCACGGCAATGTCCAGGCCGCCGGATTGAGCGGCGAACCGGGCCACCATTTCCCGCAAAGCGGCCACGTCAGCTACGTCTCCCGCGCAGGGATGCACGTTTTCCGCCCCCACTGCGCGGTTGATCCGACGGGCCGCTTCTCCGGCCAGTTGGGCGTCCACGTCGTTGAGGGCCACGGTGGCACCTTCCCGGGCAAAGTCCAGGCATATTCCGAAGCCGATGCCCGTTCCGGCCCCCGTCACCAACACGCGTTTGTTTTCGAAGCGCGACATAAGGGAAGTTTAGCGGTCAGGGGGTTTGCAATCCTGACCAACACGCTTGACCAAGAACTGGGTGCTCTTCACCATCACCGGTTCACCGCCAACGTCAGTGCGAATCCCGGGTTACCTGGGAGCCGGATTTGCCCACCAGGAAATCCAGGTCCGCCCCCTTGTTGGCCTGCTGCACGTGGTTGATGTACAACTGCACGTACCCCCGGTTGGCCAGGGGCTCGGCGGATTGCCAGGACCGCCGCCGCCGGGCCAGCTCTTCCTCCGCCACGTCCAGGTGCAGGCGGCGGTTGGGCACGTCCAGTTCGATCATGTCGCCGTTGTGAACGAAAGCCAGGGTTCCGCCGATGGCCGATTCGGGGCAGACGTGCAGCACGACCGTGCCGAAAGCCGTGCCGCTCATTCGCCCGTCCGAGATGCGGACCATGTCCAGGACGCCCTTGGCCAGCACCTTCTTGGGCAGTCCCATGTTGCCTACTTCGGGCATCCCGGGGTAGCCTTTGGGACCCACGCCCTTCAGCACCAGCACGCAGGTCTCGTCCACGTCCAGGTCCGGGTCGTCGATCCGGGCGTGGTAGTCCTCGATGCTTTCGAACACCACCGCCCGGCCCCGGTGCTGCATCAACCGCGGCGTGGCGGCGGAGGGCTTGATCACGGCCCCGTCTTCGCACAGGTTGCCCTTAAGCACGGCAATGCCGGCTTCCTTGCGCAGGGGCACTTCGAAGGGGGTGATGACTTCGGGGTTGTGACCCTCGGCTTCCGCTTCCTCGATGCGTTGGCCCATCGTCTTGCCCGTAATGGTCATGGCTCCCAGGTGGAGGTGTTCCTTCATTTCCTGAAGCACAACCGGCAGGCCGCCGGCGTAGAAGAAATCTTCCATCAGGTACTTGCCCGAGGGCATCAGGTTCACCAGCAGGGGAATCTTGCTGCCCAGCCGGTCGAAATCGTCCAGCGTCAGTTCCACCCCCACCCGGCCCGCAATGGCGAGCAGGTGAATGATGAAGTTCGTGGAGCCGCCCACCGCCGCGTTGACCCGAATGGCATTCTCGAAGGCCTCGCGGGTGAGCACCTGCGAGATCGTCAGGTTTTCCTTCACCATGTGCACGATGCGGCGCCCCGACAACTGCGCCAGCACCTTGCGGCGGGAATCGGGGGCGGGGATGGCGGCGGCCCCCGGCAGCGTCAGGCCCAGGGCCTCCACCATGCAGGCCATCGTCGAGGCCGTGCCCATGGTCATGCAGTGGCCGTTGCTGCGCGACATGCAGCTTTCGGCCGACAAGTAGTCCTTGGGAGTCATCGTCCCGGCGCGCAGCTCGTCGGTAAACCGCCACACGTCGGTACCAGAACCAATGTCCTTGCCCCGGTACTTGCCATTGAGCATCGCGCCGCCCGGCACCACCAGGGTGGGCAGGTCCACGCTGGCAGCCCCCATCACGGTGGAAGGCGTGGTTTTGTCGCAACCCGTCAGCAGCACCACCCCGTCCAGCGGATTGGCCCGGATGGATTCCTCGGCGTCCATGCTGGCCAGGTTGCGGAACAGCATGGCGGTGGGTTTCATCAGGGTTTCGCCCAGCGAGGTGATGGGAAACTCCAGCGGAAACCCGCCCGCTTCGTACACGCCCCGTTTGACCACTTCGGCAATGTCGCGGAAATGGGCGTTGCAGGGGGTCAGTTCCGACCAGGTATTGCAAATGCCGATCACCGGCCGCCCATCGAAGAGGTGTTCGGGAAATCCCTGGTTCTTCATCCAGCTGCGGTAGATGAAACCCATCTTGTCGGTTTTACCGAACCACTCCGCACTCCTTAATTTTTGCTCGGATTTTTGATCCTTCTCCATGGATTCAGTTATCGATTTTGAATTTTCAATTGTCAATTGTCATAGTGAGCGATAGTGAGCGCAGTCGAACTACGAACTACAAACCACAGTTATCAATTTACGACTTGCCACTGCTCACACCAGACTGTTGAGGACAAACACCCCGATCAGGCCCACCACGGAGACGATGGTTTCCATCACCGACCAGGTACGCAGGGTATTCTTGACCGTAAGATTAAAATATTCCTTGAACAGCCAAAATGCGCCGTCGTTGACGTGCGAAAACATCAGGCTGCCCGCCCCGGTGGCCAGCACCATCAGGTTGGGATTCACGCCCGGTTGCCCGATCAGCGGGGCCACGATGCCCGCCGTAGTCAGGCCGGCCACGGTGGCCGAGCCCACGCACACCCGGATGAAGGCGCTGATGCTCCAGGCCAGCAGCAGCGGATGGACGGGCGCGCCCTCCAGGCGGCCAGCAATGGATTGGCTGACGCCCCCGTCGGTCAGCACCTGTTTCAACGCCCCCGACCCCGCGATGATGAGCAGAATCATCGCAATGTCCTTGACCGACTCCGTCAGGGAATCCGTGATGGACTTCATCGTTCGGCCCCGCTGCAACCCCAGGGTATACGTAGCGACCAGCACCGACACCAGCATCACGATCACCGGATCGCCCAGGCCGGCCACGGTTCGCTGGACGACACTGCCGGGCGGCAGGTAGGGATTGACCAGCGAGGTGAGGGCGATGAGCAGCACCGGCAGGAAGGCCGACACGACGCTGCTGGCCATGCCCGGCAGTTGTTCTTCGGGCAGGCTGGTGGCGGCAAAGGCGGCCAGGGGCTTGGAGACGTATTTTTTCAGGGTCAGCGAAAACAAAGGCCCCGCGATGACGATGGCCGGAATGGCGATCAGGATGCCGTAGAGCAGGGTGAGTCCGAGGTCGGCGTCGAATTGTTTCACCAGCGCCGTGGGCGAGGGGTGCGGCGGCAGGTAGCCATGCGTGACCGAGAGCGAAGCCAGCACGGGCAAACCCAGGTAAACCAGCGGCAGGTTGTAGCGGTGGGCCACGGTCACGATGAGCGGCATCATCAGCACGAAGCCCACGTTGTAGAACAGCGGAACCCCGACGATGAAGCCGGTGAGTACCAGGGCCCACTGCACGTACCGGGTTCCGAACAGGCGCATCAGACCGGAGGCGATCCGCTGGGCCGCGCCGCTGTCGGCCACCAGTCGGCCGAGCATCGCCCCGAAACCGATCACGATCACCAGCGAGCCCAGCGTGTCGCCGATCCCTTTCTGGATGGCACCGGTCACGGCGGTCAGGTCCATGCCAACGGCCAGCCCCACGAAAGTAGATACCAGCACGAAGGCGATGAAGGCGTTGAGCCGCGCCCAGGTGATCAGCAGGATGAGACAAACGATTCCGACCAGTAAGATGACGAGGGGCATCAGCGACGTGGGCTACCCAAACGGGATGAATAAAAGACCTTTGGAAGCGGCCCGCCGCCGGGCGTTTTGCCCCGGTGTTTGGCCTCCGAAAAGTCACGGGTGGCAAGGTGCGGAATTTTACCAAGATTACCGAAACAACCCGATCAAAGTCCGGACTTTTCGTTTGACGTTTCCGGTTGGCAGGCTACGGGTCATCCAATCCCGAATCGCCATCAATCCCACTTGCTTGCCAATTACCCACTCCGGGCAGTTCTTGCGCAAGGGCCGGTTTCCCCGGGTCAGGGCTTCGGGTTTCGACCACCGCGGGGACTTCGGATTCCCCGCGCCACGGTCAAAGCTTCCTGGGTTGGAATGAACGAGGCGCTTTTTTTGCTTTCCCAATTTGCCCAGCGAAAAATTATTTGGTTAATTACAACCCAAAAACCCATACGGAGTGATTCAACGCCAAACGGTAAACACCAAACGGTAAACGCAATATGGCCCGATTCACCCGCCTTCAGGTAGCGCTCAAGATGGCCGAAACCGGCCTCGTTCCGCTCTTTTCCCACTCGGACCTGGCCGTGAGCAAGCAAGTCCTGGGGGCCTGCTACCGGGGCGGGGTCCGGGTGTTTGAGCTCACCAACCGGGGCGATTTCGCCCACGAACTGTTCGGTGAACTGAACAAGTACGCCGCCGTCCATTTTCCGGAGATGATCCTGGGCGCGGGCACGGTGGTGGACGCCGGCACGGCCGCGCTGTACCTCCAGTTGGGGGCGAATTTCATCGTCACTCCCCTTCTCAACGACGAGGTAGCCCTGGTTTGCAACCGCCGCAAGGTCGCCTGGGTACCGGGATGCGCCACCCTCACCGAAATATCCCGGGCCGAAGAACTGGGCGCGGAAGTAGTAAAACTCTTTCCGGGAAATGTGCTGGGTCCCGCCTTCGTGGAAGCCCTGCGGGGGCCCATGCCCTGGACCAGCGTCATGGTCACGGGCGGGGTGGCGCCGGAAGAGGAAAACCTGCGGGCCTGGATCAGGGCGGGTGCCACTTGCGTGGGAATGGGATCGCAGCTTTTTCCGAAATCCCTGCTGGCCGAAGGCCGGTTTGGGGAGCTGGAAGAAAAGGTACGCTACTGCATCGAAGTGATCGGCCGGGCGCGTGGCTGAGCCAGACCAACCCCGCCGGGAAAGCACCCGCTCCGAATGCCCGGCCGGAATTTGAATTGACGGCCGAAGACAATGCCTGAAACCCCTAATCCGTAGGTCGGCCACCCGGAAAACCGGATTCCGATCGAAGACAATAACCACCGAAGACGCGCATCCGGCGGGGCGCGGGGCGTGAAGACCCCGGCGCGAACGGAGCACCAACCAGTCCCTGCGATGAATTCAATCCTTATCACCGGCGTTGACCACCCCGCCCTGGCCGCCGACGACGTGGACGCCTTGTCCGACTGGTACTGCCGGGTGCTGGGCTACGAGCGGGTGTTCCGCCATCCGAAACCGGTCTGGATACTGAAAGCACCCGACGGAACGCTGCTGGAAGTGATGCCCAAAGACGACACGCCCCGGCCCGCCCGCACCACCTGGACGCCCGGGTGGTCGCACCTCGCCCTGCGGGTGAGCAACCTGGAACGGGCCGTCGCGGCGTTGGATGCCAAGGGGGTGACGTGGGCCGGGGAGGCAACGGCGGCCATCGGGGGCGGACGGGTCCGCACCTTCGCCGACCCGGAGGGCAATGTGCTTCAGGTTGTGGAACGCTTCCCCGGCGGATGACCCGCGGCCGGAAGCCGTTCCCGCAATACCCGGCAACGAAAGAGACCAGAGTTTCCCCGGCCCCTTCACCATTGCCGTAGCCCTCCGTTACAAACCATTCAGGATTCGGGCCAGCACTTCCGGTTGGGCAAAGTAGGGCGTGTGGCCCGAATCAACGGTGAAAACCTGCTTGATGCGGCCGTAATCGGCAACCATTCTTTGCTGAAGTTTGGTACCAACGCCCACGTCTTTCAGCGTCTGCACGTAGTACTTAGCCACTTGGCTGAAGCGATCATCGGTGAGCGTAACTTTGCCTTGGAAGGGTGCCAACGGCTCGGGCTTGTTGCGGTTGGCCACCAGCTCTTTAATGTCCTCCGAACAATCGCCGGCGAATATCTTCACGGCGTTATCCGTGCTCAACGAAGCGGTGCTGTAGTCAGCGGCCAATTCCAAATTCGGTCCGATCTGGCTCTCCGCATCCGTATTGCTCAACGACAGCAGATCGTCGCCGTTTTTGGGCAGGTAAGCGCAAACGTAAACCAGTTCGTTCAGCTTCTGCGGCAGGTCTTCCGCTACTTGGGAGATGATCATACCGGCCATGCTGTGGCCGACCAGCGTTACTTTCCCGGGTTGCGCCTCCACCAGCTCCCGGACCACATCCACGTAAGTGCCCAGGGTAACGTTCTGGGCGGGGGTAGGGTCGTCACCGTGGCCCGGCAAGTCAAGGGTCACCACCCGGTTGCCTTCTTTTTCCAATGCGGGCTTGACCCGGTCCCAGGCGTGTTGGTCGGCGAAAGCGCCGTGTACTAAGACGAAGGTTGTGTTCATGTTTTGGTTGGAATATTGGTTGGTGAACGGTTACGGGCGTGGCCGTAAAGCGGAGCAAGGTAGTAAAAGGGATGGTCATAACGGCACCGTCTTCACGGTAAGCGAGCGGTTGGGCACCTCCGGTCCTTTCGCTGCAATTCGGTTCAATCCCCGTCCGACGCTGCATCGGCGAGTGACTTGAAGAACCAGCCCGCGGCGGGCTGGTTCCGGACCGGAAACGCGCAACAAAAACCTAACTTTTGAGGGAAATCAAGGTTGCTGGGTCGATCGATGGGTTGATGTTTCAACGCAAAGTAAAAGGTCGTTTCACGCTGCCCTGATTACTTTATCCTATGCACCAAGGGGTGGGTTACGTTCGCCGCCATCAAGTAAGCGTTGACTCGCG
>JACMKY010000566.1 GCA_014379925.1 Cytophagales bacterium
GGCAGAGTTAGAGGGATTAGTAGGGTTGAAAGGGTTAGTAGGGTTGTGAGGTAATCACTGTGCCATGACCAATTGAGGAGGGTGGCATACAAGATTGACCAACGGGTTTCGTTTTCATTCAACCATTCTCATCAATTGTGCATTCTGGTATGGCCCACGCGAAAAATAACCTTATCAACGCTTCTAACCCCTCGTTTACGAGCGCTGCGAAAGCAGCCCAGTTCAACCCCACCAACCCTGCCAACCCTTTCCCACCCCCGGCGGTGGCGTACTGCCACGGTTTGTGGCAGCAGCACGGGTTTCAGTTCACGGTCGCCCGGGCCCGCCGCACCCGGCTGGGCGACTACCGGCATTCGCCGCTGACCGGACACCGGATTTCGGTCAACGGCAACCTGAATTCCTACGCGTTCCTGTTCACGTATCTGCACGAGGTGGCCCACTTGCTCACCCAGCACCAGTGCGGCGGGAGAAGAGGCCGGGTGCGCCCGCACGGGAAGGAGTGGAAGCTGAATTTTCAGCGGTTGATGGAGCCGGTATTCGCCGCTCCCGTTTTTCCGCCCGACCTGCGAACGGTGCTGCAACGGCACCTGGCCAATCCGGCCGCCACTACCGCGGGTGATCCCGCGCTGCTGATTGCGTTTCGCCGCTACGACGAGGTGGTGGCCGACCACCGTATGCTGTCGGAACTGCAACCCGGCGAGACATTCCGCCTGGGGAGCCGGACTTTCGTCAAGGAAATCACCCGCCGCACCCGGGCCTTGTGCCGGGAGGTGGCAACCGGCCGGAAATACACCGTGCCTGAGGTGGCTTCGGTGGTTACAATAACCGAAGATCAATGATCAATGGTCATTGATTTCCACTGAGCGAACAAGGGGATATAATACGATAGAAAAACATTGATAACTGATCATTGATCATTGAGTTGGCGGGCGAAAGTTCGTAGGTTTGCGCCTCCTTCGTTGATCGCCGAAACGTTGCTCATGCTGAAAATCCTCCGTCTAACCCTGCTCGCAAGTGGCTTGTTGGGAGGCACAAACGCCCGGGCGCAGCATTCGGTGCTGGCGCAAGGGGACTGGTACAAGATCGGCGTGGTGAAGGGGGGCTTGCACCGGATGGACGCGGCTTTCCTGCGGGGGCTGGGAATTCCGGTGGGCAGCATCCTTCCCGCTCACCTTCGGCTCTACGGCAATGGCGGCGGCATGCTGCCCCAGCCCAACGCGACACCCCGCCCGGCGGACCTGACCGAAAACGCCATTCTGGTGGTCGGGGAAGCGGACGGGCGTTTCGACGAAGGGGATTACCTGCTTTTCTACGCGCAAAGCCCGCACCCGATCGCGTACGACGCGGCAAAGCAGCGCTTCGGCCACCAGACCAACCTCTATTCCGACACCACTTTCTACTTCCTGACCACCGGCGACGCGCCGGGCTGGCGGGTGCCTGATCAGGCCGGCATCGCTTCGGAAAACCAACTCAACGCTTTCGATGACTACGTTTTCCACGAAAAGGAAAGCAAAAACTTCCTGCAATCGGGACGGGAGTGGTACGGCGAAACGTTCGACTTCACCCCCGAGCACCGCTTCACGTTCGACCTGCCGGGGGTGCTGCCCAACTCCCCCGTCGGGGTTACCTCCTCGGTGGTGGGTGCCTCGCCGTCGCCGTCCCGCTTCGAGGTCAGTGTAAACAACCGGGTCGCCGGAACGCAGGAGGTGGCCGCGTTGCCGCCCGTGTTTGACCCGCGCTACGCCCGCTACAACGTACGGGGAATGGGCCAGGTAAACACCTTCGTGACGGAAGCCCCCGCCGGGGGGAGCGAGGTGATGGTGGGGGTGGCCTTTCAGAAAAACGGCGTCAACGGGGCGCAGGGCTACCTGGATTTCCTGGGGGTGCAGACCCGGCGTGCATTGCGACGCTACGGTAACCAAACTGCTTTCCGCTCCCTGGAAACCCTAAGGCTGGCCGACGCGAACTTCAACGTGGGGGGAATGGACGCCGACTGCCGGGTATGGGACGTGACCGATCCGCAGCAACCCAAAAACCAACTTTTCTCCCTCGATGGAGAAACGGCCACCTTCGGCACCACCGGCCTGGTGCTCCGGGAGTTCGTGGCCTTCCGGGGAAACGGGTTCGATGCGCCCGTTTCGGGCCGGAAAATCGCCAACCAGGACCTCCGCGGTTTGTCCGTGCCCCAACTGCTCATTGTCACGCACCCGGCCTTCCAGCGGGCGGCCGAGCGGCTGGCCGACTTCCGCCGCACCCACGACGGCCTCTCCGCGCGGGTGGTGACCACTGAAGAAGTGTACAACGAATTTTCCTCCGGCCGTCCGGACGTGACCGCCATCCGCGACCTGGCCCGGTACCTTTACGACCGCGGGGGCGATTTCCGGTACTTGCTGCTCTTCGGCGACGCCACCTACGATTACAAGAACCGGATCACCAGCCAGCGGGCGTTCGTACCCGTCTACGAATCGCGCGAGTCGCTGCACCCGATCTTCAGCTATTCGTCGGATGACTACTTCGGGTTTTTGGAGGAGAAGGAAGGGGAATGGACGGAAACCAACGGGGGCGACCACACCCTCGACATCGGCGTCGGGCGGCTGCCGGCCAAGACGGCAGCGGAAGCCTCCGTCGTGGTCGACAAGCTCGTCCGCTACGCCACGGGATCGGCCGTCCGGGAACGGTGGCGCAGCCGCGTGGATTTCGTGGCCGACGACGGTGATTTCAATACCCACCAGCTGGATGCCGAACGCCTGGCGCAAGGGGTAGAAACCCAACAACCCGGCTATCAGGTGGACAAGCTCTACGTGGATGCTTTCCCGCAGGTGGTGGGTCCCGGCGGGCAGACCGCGCCGCAGGTGCAGCGAAGCATCAACCGAACCGTCAACGAGGGGGCACTGATTGTCAACTACACTGGCCACGGCGGCGAATCGGGCTGGGCGGAAGAACGGATCCTGGGGTTGGCCGACATCTTTTCCTGGAAAAACCCCGACAACCTGCCCTTGTTCGTGACGGCCACCTGTGAGTTTGGGCGCTACGACGACCCGGCCCGCACCTCCGGGGCGGAATTGATTTTAATGGGTAAGTACGGGGGCATCGGTCTGGTAACCACCACCCGTCCCGTGTATTCCAACACCAACTTCCTGCTCAACAAGGCGTTTTACCAGGCCGTGTTCGAACCCGTTGACGGTCAACTGCCCCGCCTGGGGGACGTGGTACGGAAAACGAAGAACAACAGCCTGAGCGGAAGCGTGAACCGCAACTTTTCCCTGCTGGGCGACCCTTCGATGCGGCTGGCGTATCCGGAGCACGAACTGGTGGTTACGCACCTCAACGGCCGGCGGGTGGAAGGTCCCGCGGCGCCGCCCGATACGCTCCGGGCACTGGGCCGGGTCACGGTGGAGGGGGAGGTGCGGCCGCGGGGAGCCCCGGACCGGCTGGCGGATTTCAACGGCCTCCTCGCCGCTTCGGCGTTCGACAAGGCCACTCCGCTCACGACGCTGGGAACGGAAAACGACGGTTTTCCCAACGACAAGATGGCCTATTCGCTCTGGAAGGACCGGATCTTCGAAGGCCAGGCCACCGTGCGCGACGGCCGGTTCTCGTTTTCTTTTGTCGTACCCAAGGACATCCACTACCGTTTCGGCCCGGGAAAGCTGAGCCTGTACGCCCGCAACCACGGGGCGACCGCCGATGCGACGGGCGCCCTGACCGGCGTCGTGGTGGGCGGCAGCGCGCCAGCCGTTCCCCCCGACCGTCAGCCGCCCCGGATCCGCTTGTTTCTCAACGACACGGCCTTCGTGAACGGGGGCACGGTGCCGGCCAACGCCACCCTGGTGGCTCACCTGGACGACGAAAGCGGGATCAACCTGGCGGAAGGCGGCATCGGCCACGCAATCAGCGCCGTAGTGAACAACGGGGAGTCGATTATCCTGAACCCCTACTACCGCGCCGATCCGGATACGTATCAGCGGGGCACGGTGGTTTACCCGCTGGAAGGGTTGATGCCGGGGAAAAACGCACTTACCCTGAAAGCCTGGGACGTCTACAATAATCCAGCGGAAGCCTCGTTGGAGTTTACCGTAACCCCGAACGCCGGGCTGTTCCTGCAATTTGTGCGGTGCTACCCCAATCCGTTCAACGTAGCGTCCGCTTCGTCGGTCGCGTTTGAGTGGCAAACCAACCGGGCGGGAGAAGCGCTGGCGGTGACCATTGACGTGTTTGACGCCACGGGCCGACGGGTGAAGACGCTGAGCGCGGAGCCGGACGGCCCGGAGGCCGCCAACGTCCTCACCTGGGACGGGCGCAGCGAGGCGGGAGTGCCGTTGAGCAAGGGCGTGTATTTTTACCGCGTGCGGGCGCTTTCCCGCCGGGACGGTTCCCAAGCGGATAAATCCAATAAGCTGGTGCTTCTGAACTGATTACTATTTCGATTGGAATGGTATTAACCGTGTTTTTCTTACGTACATGCCAGCCAAACCGTTCTGCTCCTTGAGAATTCACGAGATTATCTACCTTTGCGGCTCTAATTTCATCCCAATGACCCTCCGACGTTTCCTCCTTTTGACCATCATTGCTTCGTGGTTTGGTGTGCCCGCCGTTTTCGGTCAGATCAACGGACAGAAAACCATCACTACGGCCGTTCCTTTCCTGACCATCTCCCCCGATTCGCGCAGTGCGGCGATGGGTGACGCGGGCGCAGCCCTCTCGCCGGATGCCAATTCCATCTACTGGAACCCCGCCAAGCTGGCGTTCAGCGAAAAGCGGTGGGGCGCTTCGGTATCGTACAACCCCTGGCTGCGGACGCTGGTAAACGACATGGCGCTTTCGTACCTGGCGGGCTACCGCAAGTTTGACGACGACAAACAAGCGGTGGGCCTGGGCATTCAATACTTCGATCTGGGAACCATCAATTTCACGGACAACAGCGGCAACTCCCTGGGAGATGGCACGCCCCGCGAAGTAGCCATCACCGCCTCGTACGCCCGCCAGTTGGGCCGGGAATTTTCGATGGCCGTCAACCTGCGCTACATCAATTCGAACCTGAATGGCTACAACGACGTCGTGGGCGTGGGTGTCCGGCCGGGTTCCACCGCCGCCGGTGACATCGCCGCTTACTACACCAAAGACAAAAACTGGGGCGGCAAGGACGTGAACCTGGCGTTGGGAGCCGTAATTTCGAACCTGGGCGGTAAAATCGCCTACAGCAACGTGGACGGACAGCGGGATTTCATTCCGACCAACCTGAAACTGGGCTCGGCCCTCACCTACAACGTGGACGTGTACAACAAATTCACCTTCGCGTTGGACGTCAACAAATTGATGGTACCTACCCCCGACACAGCACTCATAAATGGTCGAATAGTCAATGTTAACGCCAACAAGAGTTTCGTTTCGGGGGTGTTCGGCTCCTTCTCCGACGCACCGGGTGGTATAAGTGAGGAGTTGCAGGAGCTTTCCCTTTCGGCGGGCCTGGAATACTGGTACAACGATTTCTTCGCGGTCCGGGGCGGGTATTTCACCGAACACCGCCAGAAGGGCGATCGCAAGTACATCACGACTGGCCTGGGCGTGCGGTACGGCAA
>JACMKY010000567.1 GCA_014379925.1 Cytophagales bacterium
GACCAGGTAAAGGGAGAAGGAAATGCGGGCAAAAAATCGAATAAGGCGATGGCGGTAATTGAATTTCAGGATGAGGAAAAGGGTCACTAAGCCAGTCAGGGCAATGAGCCATCCTTGGGTCAGGTAGCACAAAGCCAAGTGAAATACCGCAAAAGCCAACAGTTCGAAGCGGGTGATTCGAGCGGTTTTGAACAGATACCCCGCCATACCCAGACTGAAGAGGGTAGAAAAACCAAACACAGTTCGGTAGACCGGGTGAAAGTTAGCCTCCCACAACGAGGTTAAGCCAAAGGCGATCAATACCAGGCAAGCACGGTACTTGTTGGCGGTGAAGAACGGAAAAATTAGTCCAATGAACAGATAAAATTGAAACTCAATGCCAAGCGTCCAGTAGACCGGATTAAGATAGGGATAACCAGTAAAGTTGTTGAGGTAGGCCAGGTGAAGCAGGACATTTTTTCCGTCAATCTGATAGCTCGATCCGGTGAGGAGGGCAGTCAGAGAGTTAAGGATCAGCACCAGGGCAATGGAAACCACGTAGGGAGGCTCGATCCGTACCAAGCGCTTGGCCAGGAAGGTGCCCAGTTGTTTGGGGCCATACCCCGGAGGCAACGACCAACAAATGACGAAACCGGACAGCACGAAGAACATCGGCACGCCCAGGTACCCGTAGGTACCAATGAAGTATTTCTTGCCGCTCAGGTGATAGACGGCCACCCACAGGGAGGCGATTGCCCGGACGAAATCAAGCTGATTAAGGTATCCCGGAGTCAGCAAGTGGCCAGCCTCCCCGTTGGATTGTCCACCCGGGAGAATAGCACCTTCGGCATTTTTCTTGAGATACGTCATCCGTTGCGTCATTCACCCAATCACGTCGCGTCCTGCGGCAAATATAGGGTTTGTCCGGTTGAGTAGCGCTCCGGCTTCATTTTCCAAATATCCTTCGCAAGTGGTGCTTCAGCCGTTTGGCGGCCTTCCACCCCACCACGGATGCCAAGGCCTTGAACGCCCCCGGATCGTACTTAAATTTCATTTCCGACCCGCCCAGCTCTTCTACCCGGCGTTCCGCTTGGGCTACCAGGTCGGGATACGCCGGGTATAATCCGTAGGCAAATTCCTGGAAAAGATTGGCCGCGGCCAAGCGGGTTCCGGGCGAATCTTCGGCGGCCAGCAGGTAACCGCTGCACAGTTCAAGGGAGGCGTACAGGGAACGTACTTTTACCGGACCGTTTGGGTTGCTTACCCGGTTGACGGCCGCATTGGCGAACGTGCGGTAGTAGACCTTGGCATCCGGACAGAATTTAACGCGGTGGCTGGCCAGTATTACCCGGCAGAAATACTCTCCGTCGTCATTGGGGTTTTGCAACAGTGTTTCGTTCCACGCGCCGGCCTTTTCGCACAGGGACCGGTGGGTCAACCACGCGCCGGTTTGCATGCTTCCCCCGCCACTCCACGAACGCACGAACCACTCCGCCGGGCTCAAATACTTTTTCGGGGTTTTTTCTCGGTTGGGCAATACCGGGTGGCTCAAAAACACCGTTGCGTTCCGATCGGCCGCGGTAGTGAATTTTCCCCAGACGCCCGAAGCCAGGGTTTCCAAGGACTCGCCTGCCAATTCACGCAATTGAACCTCAATTTTTTGGGGATGCAGTGCATCATCGGCATCCAGGTACTGAATGTATTCTCCCCGGGCCTGCCTTAATGCATGATTCCTGGCTGATGCCGCCCCTTCGTTTGGCTGAGCAAACAGGCGGATGCCGTGATTTTCGTAGCGACGAGCAACTTCCAGGCTCTTATCAATAGAACCGTCATCCACCACAATGATCTCTTAGTTGGACCAGGTCTGCACCAAGGCTGATTCGATCGTTTCGGCAATGTACTCCTCCGCGTTGTGAAGTGGGATGAGGATGGAAACCAAAGGGTGCATATTTTCAACTCAATCGTGCCGAGACAAAGGAAACCCTTTTCAAACGAACGAAACTACCCAGCCTTTTTCATCTCTTCAACCCGGCGGACTGGAAGCAGGTACGCCTTAATTTTGGGTTGTATCAACACTTCCAGCAGGTAGCTCAACAACAAAGTTACCCCAATCACGACCAACATTCTGGCAGTGAAACTCCAGCCGTTGCCGGCGTAGGGAAAGTAATCGTGTACGAGCACGATAATGGGGTGGTGCAACACGTAAACGGCAAAGGAAATTTTTCCCAATTGACTGAATCGGACCAACCACGCATCCCAAATGAACATTCTCGCCGTGAGCAGCGAGCAAACCGAGAAGAGGGTACCCAGCATCCACCTCCACTCGGTAAACAGCCGCTGGGAAACCCAAAGGTAAGCAATAAGGAGTCCGACCACCCCGTGCATCAACCAGACCATGAGCGGCAAGTAGGGAAGGGATCGACCGGTGACATTGGCCAACAGCATTAAACAAAGGGGTAAGGAAAACAACTGACTGAAATCAACGATGGATACGTAATCAGGCCGGAACCCCATCGCCTTCAAGACAACGTGTAAGACCTGAAAATTATCCAGTGCAACCAGGAACAGCACCAAGCTTACGTTGGAGAAATGCGGGCGACGGGGGACGGTAGGTACGGAAGGAGCTTGCCAGGCCAGGTAGAGGCCGCTCACCCAAAACACGAACCCCGTGCTGTAGGCAGCAACGAAATCGGGGAAGCCCAAACTAAGCCAAGGCAGCGCACTGATCACGGCCAATGTCAGGAACAGAAAAACGAAGTTGGGCCTGAATCGCCAAACCAGCAAAAAAATCAAGTAATACAGTACTTCGTAATTCAAACTCCACAGGGGTGGATTGGCAGTTAAGGGCAACAGAACCCATCCGAAGTAGGCGTCAAAGTTTTGCAGGAAAAACAGATTGCCCAGGACCGTCGGCCATCCGTCGCCCCGGTGAGCGAAGATGGTAACGACCAGCGCCACCAGGTAGATGAAATACAATCGTACCGCCCGTCTTTTCAGGTAATCCTTCGCCTTGGCTTGGCTGAAGCTACTTTTGTTGGTTATGCCAATCAGGTAGCCGGAGAGCACGAAAAACAACAATACTGCCCCTCGGGTTGCACTCAGGTGGCCCCACCCGGCAGAAGGCTGATAACCCGGGTCAAGGAATCTATCCCGGTAAAAAAAGTGGCCGTAAAGTACGAACAAAGCGGCCAAGCCCCTCAAGCCTTCCAGGGCCGGGTTATAAGCGTTGTAAGTTAGAGAACCCCGGGACGAGCCAGTGTGGTTTTTGATCAACGGGTACGAAGACAAGTAGCCAGGCAAAGAAAATGCGTTGGCAAAGTAATGCATTAAAATTCGTCAAGAAACCAAGCCTCTGGCCTATCTGGCGCATTCGTCCGCTAAACTACGAGGTTGTACGCGTTATTAAAAGTCCATTGCGCATTGTTGAGCTCACCCACCGCTTCATCAACGGATGCCTCCCATCTCCAGGAGCGAGGCCAGCGCCCCGAGGTTGACCACAATGTCTTCTCCCTTCAAAACCGGGTCGTGGTATTCCGCCGGGCGCGGGCCTTCCCCGATCAGGTAGTGGTATTCCAGTCCCGCTTGTCGGCTCAATACCCAGTAGCAAGGGTTTACCCAGTGGGGGGAAAACACGTCGACCACCTTGGTTCCGGGCGAACAAAAAACCAGGTTGGTCAGGCCCGCCCCGTGGGGGGCCACTACGCACCCGGCATCGGCGAACCGGCTGGCCTGCTCGACCACGCTCATCGTTTCGGTCGTGACCACCTCGAAGCCCAGCGACGTCAGCAGGCGGACCACTGCCTCCTCGTTCACCACGCGGCGGTTGGGGGCGTGGCGACGGCTCACGTACAGCCTTTTGCGGGCAGATGACCCGGGTAGACGGTCGCCAAGAAAGGTTTTCC
>JACMKY010000568.1 GCA_014379925.1 Cytophagales bacterium
CCAATGAAATGGTCAGCATGAATAGCGTGATTATCATTGTTGATCTCATATTCCGATTATTAACGTTTCCTGATCCGATGGTATCTTTACTTCTGCCATTTTGGGTAATACAAGCCCCAAAGTAAACTTGATGCGCGGCCCTACTGACTTTCCATTCTTCCTTCTACCCAGCGCATCACCGCCGCCGTGGCGCCCGTGCGTTCGGCCACGTAGCGGCGGGTGAGCTCCGCTTGCCGGAACCGTTCGGCGTCGTTGGTATACAGGGGCACGAAGGCGTTTTCGAAGTCGGCCGTTTGCTGGATGGGCCTGGCCGCCCCTGCCTCGATCAGGTCGGTGGCTTCCTGAAACCGTTGGTGATTGGGGCCGAAGAAGAGCGGCATGCCGAACGTGGCCGCCTCCAGGATGTTGTGCAGGCCCTTGCCAAACCCGCCGCCGACGTAGGCGAATTCGCCGTACTGGTAGAGCGAAGCCAGCATCCCCACGTTGTCGATGATGAGCACGTCGGCCCCGGCCACGGTGGCTTCCTCGGCTTGCGAATACCGCACCGATTGGCCGGTCAGGCTCTTTTGCAGGGCGTCCAGGTCGTGGCCGTGGATTTCGTGGGGGGCGATGATGATTTTCAGCGGGCTTTCGAAACGGTTGAGAAAGGGCACCAGCACCGCCGTATCCGCTGGCCAACTGCTGCCTATCACCAGCAGCTTCCGGCCATCCTTGAACCGCTCGGCCAGCGGAACGGCTTTGCGGGCTTCGTACACCTGCCGCACCCGGTCGAAGCGCGTGTCGCCCGCCACGGTAACGGGCGCGATGCCGATGCGGATCAGCAGTTGGCGGGAAGCCTCGTTCTGCACGAACAGGTGGTCGAAGAAGGTCAGCAGACGGCGGTAGAACCCGCCGTACGGCCGGAAGAAGAGCTGTTCCGGCCGGAAGATGGCGGAGACGGAAAGGACCGGGATCCGTTGGCGATGCAACGCCCGGAGGTGATAATACCAGAATTCGTACTTGACGAAAAAGGCGATGCGGGGCTTGACCAACGCCACGAACCGATCGGCGTGGCGGGCCGTATCGAGCGGCAGGTAGGTGACGTGATCGGCCACCGGGTAGTTTTTCCGCACTGCGTAGCCCGACGGGGAGAAAAAGGTGAGCAGGATGTGGTGGTTCGGGTACCGCTTCCGGTAGGACTCGATCACCGGCCGGCCCTGCTCAAACTCCCCCAGCGAAGCGCAGTGAAACCAGGCAACGGGCGCGGCATTGCCCGAAAAAGCGCTTTCCAAGCCGTCAAACAGCGATTGGCGCCCCCGGGTCCACTGCCGGGCCTTGGGGTGGAAAGGCGAAACCAGCCGGAGCAGCAACCCGTACAAACGAACGGAAAGGGTATAGAGTAGGAGGGCCATGCGGGGCAAAGACGCCCCGCGAAGCTACCACTTTCAGCGGAAAGTAGAGCGCCCGGCCAAACGAGGCTGCTTTCGCAGCGCTCGTAAACGAGGGGTGTCGAAATCGACCGGCGGGCAGTAGCGCCGGGGTCCGGCTCGGGACGGTTTTAACGCCCGTCCGTCGATTGGGGAAATCCCGACAAAAATGTCGGTTTGCCGTCCGGATTGTAACAAAATACGAGTATCATTGCCCACTTTCCCCTCGTTTGACGGATTATGGATTTACAAGACAAGGTGGCCATTGTGACGGGTTCCAGCAAGGGCATTGGTCTGGCTACGGTGGAGTTGCTGCTGCAAAAAGGAGCCCGGGTAGCGGGCTGGAGCCGCACGGCTCCCGCGCTCCGCCACGGCAACTTCAAGTCGTATCCCGCCGACCTGCGCAGCGCGGCGTCCATCGGCATGGCCTACGAGGCGACCCTGCGCGACTTCGGAACCGACGTGGCCGTGCTCGTCAACAACGCCGGGCTGGCCTACATGAGTGCTTTCGAGGATACGTCGACCGAACACTGGATGGAAATGTTTGACACCAACGTACACGGCCTTTTCCACTGTTCGCGTTTGGTGATTCCGGGCATGAAGCAGCGGCGGGAAGGCAGCATCGTCAACGTTTCCTCTACCGCCGGCCGCAACGGCCTGGAAGGTTTTGCCGGCTACTGCGGCACCAAGTTTGCCGTGCAGGGCATCTCCCAGGCCATGTACAAGGAGTTGCGCGAGTTTGGCATCAAGGTCACCTGCGTGTACCCGGGGGCGGTGAACACCCGGTTTTTCGACCGGATCGATTCCATCCAGGCCAATGAAAAAATGCTGCGTCCCGAAGACGTGGCCATTGCCATCGTCCAGGTTCTGGAGTCTTCCCCGCACAGCCACCCCATCGACCTGGAAATCCGCTCGATGGGTCCCAAACCGAAGTAGGATTCTGAACCAGCATCCGGGTAATTCCAGGCGATCAACCTGGTTCGCTCCGTACTTGAAGGCACAATTAAGCCATCCGCAACGTCAATGCCGGTCACCGACGTTGCGGATGGCTTTCGGTAACCCGAAGGGGCGGTTTATTTTTTGCTTTTCTTCGAAGCTTCAATTTTCCGGATTACCTCCTTGCCAAAGCGTTCCGGAAACTCCTTGGTACGCAGGTATGCTTCGGCCTGATCAAGGGCTTCTTCGACGGAAG
>JACMKY010000569.1 GCA_014379925.1 Cytophagales bacterium
AACGAGGCGCCGTGAATGTCGCTTTTTTTCTCCGTTGCGTTCGCCGTTACCCATCCGAAGTGACGCTGGTTCTCCACCTGATTTGACGCGGGTTGTTTCTTCGGGTCGCTTCCGCGGCTTTTCCCCAACCAAATGCGAACGCATCCGTTTGAAACGGTTACGGGTAACCCGTCGCCCGACGATGGGTGTCCCACGCCAGGAGGCGCGCGCCAGTCAGTCGACTCCCAGTGGATGTTCAACCCGGTTCGCCGGCAACCTTTCGCTTTACACACGCCCAAATCCACCCGTCCGTTTACTTATGTCTGCCAACAGGTTCATGTTTGCCACCGGGATTGAGAACAGCTACCCGAACATTGTGCTGCCGGATGGCACCACCAAACGGGTGGATGAAATGGAAAAGACCGGTCATTACCAGCGCTGGAAGGAAGATTTTCAGTTGGTGAGGGACTTGGGTATCCGGTTCCTGCGCTACGGTCCTCCCTACTACGCCACCCACCTGGGGCCGGGAAGGTACGACTGGAGTTTCGCGGACGATACTTTCAACATGCTGGCCGAACTGGAAATCACGCCCATCGTGGATCTGTGCCACTTCGGCGTGCCCGATTGGCTGGGCAACTTCCAGAATCCCGATTTTCCCCGGTATTTCGCCGAGTATGCCCAAGCATTCGCCAAACGCTACCACACGTTTCAGTTCTACACGCCCATCAACGAGATTTTCATCGCGGCGACGTTTTCCGCCCAGTACGGTTGGTGGAACGAGCGGCTTGCCAGCGACCAGGCCTTCGTAACGGCCCTCAAACACCTCAGCAAAGCCAATGTGATGGCTATGCAGGTCATCCTGGAGGTGCAGCCGGAAGCCATCTTCATCCAGAGCGAATCGTCGGAGTATTTCCACCCCGAGGACCCGTCCTGCAAGCAGTTGGCATTTTTCCTCAACCAGAAGCGCTTCCTCTCCCTGGACCTGACCTACGGTTTTCAGGTAAGCGTGCCCATGTATGAGTACCTGCTCGCCAACGGAATGAGCCGCCAGGAATACCACTGGTTCAGCGAAAACCAAGTGAAGGCGCGCTGCATCATGGGCAACGACTACTACGTCACCAACGAACACACCGTGCATTGCGACGGCAGCACGTCGGCGTCGGGCGAGATTTACGGCTACCACGTGATCACCCACCAGTACTACCGCCGCTACCACTTACCCGTGATGCACACCGAAACCAACATCAAGGAGCCGCATTCGGTTGACTGGCTCAAGAAGCAGTGGGCCAACGTGTATCGCCTCAAGCAGGACGGGGTACCGATTATCGGATTCACCTGGTATAGCCTTACTCACCAGGTAGATTGGGATTCGGCGCTGCGGGAAGACAACGGCAACGTGAACGCCCTGGGATTGTACGACCTGGAACGGAAGATCCGACCGGTGGGCGAGGAGTACAAGCGATTGATTGCGCAGTGGAAAGATATTCTTGCCCTCGAAAGCTACGGCCTGCACTTCATGGACTGAGGCAGTTCAGGGCTGCGGATTGGGCGGTGCAATCCCCGTCTTTCCCCACGGGCTATTTCGTTTGCTCCTCGGGCAAGGCGACGCACTGGCGCAGCCAGTGGTTGGCGGTTGGCTCGTCGGCGAAGTGCTCGATCACGATTTCTCCTGGGTGGTGGCTCGTGAGGTTGTCCTTGAACTTTTTCATGGCAAACTTGGCGAACACGTCCTTGGGCACGACCAGGGCGTGGTAGTGAACGCCGCCGTCCAACAAATGAGCCGTCCAACTTTCCTTTAGCCAGGTTTGCGTTTCCATGGAGAGCACCCCCAAATGGTTCGTATCGCCCAGCCAGGTCAGGTTGGGATATTCTTTCTTCAGTGCCTTGAACAAGCCGATCATCCGCATCAGCGCGTGACGGAAGTTTTCGGCGTTGGTAGGGGTTTTCCAGCGGTGCGAAAGCACGGGTATGCCATCGTCCAGGTAGCAGATGACAAAACTCTCCTCGAACAGGGTCTTGACCATGGTGGATACGGGGTTGACCGGATTGACCAAGCGGCTGGTTGAACCGGAATGCCAAGGTACCCCTTCTCCCTGAACACCAGCCGACGCAACCGAGGCTTTTGGCACGGAAGTGATGTTTTACCTTTTTATCCGATCATGGCTCCGTCAGCTCCCTTTTTTGCCGGGCATCCGTTGGCGACGGCTCACGGATTCGTCCCCGGCATCCGCGACAGGGGCTTGATTTCGATGCGGCGGTAAAACACCTCCGCCCCTTCGGATTGAATCTGGATCCGGCCTTTGGTCAGCGGCACTTCCCGGTCGTTGACGCGGTGGCGTGAGCGGGTGATCACTTGGTTTTCCTTCCCGTTGATGAGGTGACGTACCGTGCCCCGGTAGGCGATGATGTCCACCGTATTCCACTCGCCCGTCGGTTTTTCGTAGTCGGTGGCCTTCCAGCACCGCGGTCCGCCGACCGTGCCGTAACCGAAAACAACCGGGCTACCCTTCCGGTCGTAGCGGTAGCGGGGAGACGCCGGGGTGTGTCCGGTGTCAGCCACGGCGGTGATGTCGGCCCGCGCCTTGTCCACGGCCCAGTAGTCGCCGCAGTCGCCTTCCTGCACCTGGCATTCCTGCGATTCCAACCAGAAATAGCCGTTCTGCCCCGGCTCACCCACGCAGTAGTAGAGGATTCCACTGTCGCGCTGCTGGGTTTGACGGGGTGGAAACCGGCGTTCGCCCCACTTGAATTGCAGTCGGAGGTGGAAGTTGTCGTACGCCCGTTGCGAGGTGATGGCCCCGAATACTTCGCCGGAAATGCGGATGGCGGGCTGGCCTTCTTCCTGCACCACGGTGAACACACCGAGCGGATCGCGGTTTAACCCGACGGCTTCAGTGTACTTTCCTTGGTCGTTGCGGGCCAGGCCGGGTATTTGCGCGCTCGAATCGGGTTTGCCCAGGTAGGTGTCCCAGCCGCTCAGGTCACGGCCGTTGAAGAGGGGAACAAATTTGTTGACGCCCGGTTGGGCGAACAACCCGGATGCCGATGCCGTAATCAGGTAGCAAAAGAGAATTTTTTTCATGCGCGAATCGGCCCAAAGCGGGGTTAAGCCGGAATGTATTCAATTACTTCGGCAAAGGCACCGGGATTCAGGGTAAAAAACCTTATTTTTAAGGGAATTTTTCCGGTTAGCCATCCCAGACCGATTCGGGACCGGCACCCGGTGTCAGTTCCGCGTCACGCGGAATGCCGCCCAGCAGCGTTCAACCCAGTTAAGCCCCATGATCATTAACAGCAACTCCGTTGCCGACCACAACCAGAAACGCGAATCCCGGCACCGAAAAAAGCTGGACCACCTCTCCGCCGTACTCACCGAGGAAGGACACGCCGTACAACCCCTGCTGAAGAAAATCCAGGCTTTTCAGGTGGCCATTCCCAGTTGGGCGCTGGGCACGGGCGGCACGCGTTTCGGGCGGTTTGCGGGCGGGGGCGAACCCCGTCGCCTGGAGGAAAAGATGGAGGACGTGGGCCTGTTGCACGCCTTGAACCGTTCGTCGGGGGCCATTTCGCTGCACATTCCCTGGGACCTTCCACCGGACCCGATCAAGATTCGGTTCCTGGCCAACTCCTTCGGCTTGCAGTTTGACGCGGTCAATTCCAACACCTTCCAGGACCAAGCCGACCAGGAATTATCGTACAAGTTCGGCTCTCTCGCGCACACCGACGCGCGGGTGCGCCAACAGGCCATCGCCCACCACGCCGAGGTGATCCGGCTCGGCGTCGAACTGGGTTCCAAATCCCTGACCGTGTGGCTGGCAGATGGTTCGTGTTTTCCCGGCCAGCAGCACTTCCGACGGGCGTTCGAGCGCACGCTGGCGTCGCTCCGCGAGGTGTACGGGTGCCTGCCCGCCGACTGGCGGATGTTCGTGGAATACAAACCCTACGAGCCCAACTTCTACTCCACCGTGGTGGGCGACTGGGGAAGTTCGCTGTTGTTGTGCCAGAAACTCGGCGAGCAGGCGTATTCGCTGGTGGACCTGGGCCATCACCTGCCCAATACCAACGTCGAACAGATCGTGTCGCGGCTGATGATGGAGGGCAAACTGGGCGGCTTTCACTTCAACGATTCCAAGTACGGCGACGACGACCTGACCGTGGGGTCGGTGCGCCCCTACCAACTGTTCCTGGTTTTCAATGAACTCGTGGATGGCCTTTCCCCCGACTCCGCCCGGGATGAGAAGGCGAAACCACCGCAGTTGGCCTGGATGATTGATGCCAGCCACAATGTCAAAGACCCGCTGGAAGATTTGCTGCAATCGGTGGAAGCCATCAAGATCGCCTACGCCCAGGCGTTGCTCGTGGACCGGAAGGCACTGGAAGCCGCCCAGGAAACCAACGATGCCGCGCGGGCCCAGGAAATCCTGCAACACGCCTTCCGCACCGACGTACGCCCCCTGCTGGCCGAAACCCGCCTGCGCGCCGGCGCGGCCCTCGATCCGCTGGGTTTCTACCGGGAAGACCGCGTCCGCGAGACCCTCATCAAGGAGCGGGGAACGAAAACCGTAACCACGGGACTGTAGAAACGCCTCAACTTATTGATCTCTCAGGACGACGCTATTTCCACGCCCACCACCTGTTCGATGGCTTGGCGCAAGTCTTCGATCAGGTCTTCGGCATCTTCCACGCCCACGCTCAGGCGGATGAGGGTGTCCTTCAACCCCGCCTTTTCCCGCTCGGCCTTCGGAATGCTGGCGTGCGTCATGGTAGCCGGGTGGGTGCAGAGCGATTCCACGCCGCCCAATGATTCGGCCAGCGAAAACACCTTCAGGCTTTCCATCACCCGGATGGCTTCGGGCAGGTCATCGCCTTTCAGGGTAAAGGAAACCATTCCCCCGAAGTCGCGCATCTGGGCTTTGGCCACGGCGTGGTTGGGGTGGCTTTCGAAGCCGGGGTAGTAGACCTTGCCCACCTTGGGATGCGCAGCCAGGAATTCGGCCACCATCCGCGCGTTCTGGCAGTGGCGCTCCATCCGCAGGTGCAGGGTCTTGGTGCCCCGCAACACCAGAAAGCAATCCTGCGGCCCGGCCACGGCTCCGCTGGCGTTTTGGATGAAGGCCAGCTTCCCGGCCATTTCGTCGTCGTTGAGAACCAGCGCGCCCATCACCGTGTCGGAGTGGCCGCCGAGGTACTTGGTCACGGAGTGCATCGCGATGTCGGCACCCAGGTCGAGCGGGTTTTGCAGGTAGGGCGAAGCGAAGGTATTGTCCACGCACACCCGTATCCCGTGCCGCCGGGCGGCCTCGCACACCGCCCGGATGTCGATGATGTTGAGCAGCGGGTTGGTCGGCGTTTCCACCCAAACGAGCCGGGTGCGCTCCGTGAAGTAGGAAGCCACGCCCGTGGCATCCTCCATGGGGATGAACCGGAACGTCAGGCCGAAGTCCTGGTAGATTTTGGTAAAAAGGCGGTACGTCCCCCCGTAGAGGTCGTTGGTGGCAATTACCTCGTCGCCGGGTTTGAGCAGCTTCAGCACCGCGTCCGTGGCGGCCAGACCGGAGGCGAACACCAGGCCGTGCTTGCCGTTTTCGAGGGCGGCCAGATTGCCTTGCAGCGCGTGACGGGTGGGGTTCTGGGTGCGGGAATACTCGTACCCCTTGTGCTTGCCGGGCGAAGCCTGCACGTAGGTAGACGTCTGGTAGATTGGGGTCATGATGGCCCCGGTGCTGGGGTCCGGCTCCTGACCGGCGTGGATGGCTTTGGTTCCGAATTTCATGGCGGGTTGGGGAGGTTACAGGTTACAGGTTGCAGGTTACAGGTTACAGGTTACAGGTTACAGGTTACAGGTTGCAAGTTAGGGAGGATTAGCGGGAAGTGAAGGGCTGGAAGTTAGAT